>SVAS01000002.1 GCA_015059285.1 Bacillota bacterium
CCCTTATAAAATAAGGGCTAAACGGCTATTTTCCACAACATTGTTTGTACTTCTTACCAGAGCCACATGGACAAGGTTCATTTCTACCTATTTTAGCAACTTTCTTTGGTTGTCTTTTTTTAGCTTCTTTTCCTTCATTTGTGGCAATTGGTTTTTCAACTTGTTTTCTTTCAATATTTTGTCTAATTTCTGCTTTTAACAAATATAAGGTAGCTTGTTTATCAACATTAGATAACATTGCTTCAAATAATTCAAATCCTTCATTAGTATAAGCACGAAGTGGATTTTCTTGAGCATATCCTCTAAGACCAATACCTTCTCTTAAGATTGCCATTGTATTAATATGTTCCATCCAATAAGTATCAACTACTCTTAATGTGATTGCTTTTTCAAATTCATTTCTAATTTCTTCCGGAATATCTTTAATTTTATCATTATATTCTTCAATTACTTTAGTACTAATGATTTCAATTATTTCATCATCATTTTTTGCTTCTAATTCTTGTTTTTTAATATCTTTTTTTAGTAAATTTTCATTTACATATTCTAATATTTCATCTATATCTTTATCAGTTAAACTTCCCTCTTCAATTAAGTGACTTTTAACTAAATCATATACAAAGTCTTTGAATGTTTCTAAAACATTTTCATGAATTGTTTCACTATCTAAAATATCATTTCTTTTTTCATATACTATTTCTCTTTGTTGATTAATAACATCATCATATTGTAATAAAGTCTTACGAATATCAAAGTTATTTCCCTCAACTCTTTTTTGAGCACTTTCTATAGCACCAGATAACATACCATTTCTAATAGACATATCATCATTAAAACCTACTCTTTGTAGCATTTCTTTAGCTCTATCAGTTCCAAAACGAACCATTAATTCATCTTCAAATGAAACACAGAATTGAGAAAAACCAGGATCTCCTTGACGCCCAGCACGTCCTCTTAATTGGTTATCAATACGTCTTGATTCATGTCTTTCAGTACCAATTACAGCAAGACCACCAAGTTCTTTAACACCTTCACCTAATTTAATGTCAGCTCCACGGCCTGCCATATTAGTAGCAATAGTAACTGCACCCTTTTGGCCAGCATTTAAAATCATTTCACTTTCACGTGCATGATTTTTAGCATTTAATACTTCATGAGGAATATGCATTTTTTTAAGCATAGAACTTAATAATTCACTAGTCTCAACAGCTACAGTCCCCACTAATACAGGTTGTCCTTTTTCATGACGTTCTTTAATTTCATTAACAATTGCTTTATATTTACCTGCTTTAGTAGCAAAAATTAAATCTCCATAATCTTTACGCGCAACTGGTTTATTAGTAGGAATTCCAATAACATACATATTATAAATATCTCTAAATTCTTCTTCTTCTGTTTTAGCAGTACCTGTCATACCTGCAAGTTTTTTATACATTCTAAATAAGTTTTGGAAAGTAATGGTTGCTAATGTTTTTGTTTCTTGTTGAATTTCAACACCTTCTTTGGCTTCAATCGCTTGATGTAATCCATCTGAATATGCTCTACCTTTCATTAAACGCCCTGTGAATGGGTCAACTATAACAATTTTTCCATCATCAACAACATAATCAAAATCTTTTTTCATTGCATAATTAGCTTTTAACGATTGATTAATATGATGAACTAAATTAGTATTATTAAGATCAAATAAATTACTTATGCCAAAATCTTTTTCTGCTTTAGTAACACCATCATTATCTAATGTTACAGCTTTAGTTTTTTCATCATATATATAACCTTTGTTTTCTTTTAAACTTTTAACAAATCTATCAGCTTGAATATAAAGATTTGTAGCTTGTACTGAACCACCTGATATAATTAATGGAGTTCTGGCTTCATCAATTAATACAGAATCCACTTCATCAACAATAGCGAAGTTAAATGGTCTTTGAACTCTATCTTCAGCTTTAATAACCATATTATCACGTAAATAGTCAAAACCAATTTCATTGTTTGTTGAATATAAAATATCACAATTATAAGCTTCTTTCTTTTCTTTAGCTGTCATATCACGGTAATTAACACCAACCGTAAGTCCTAAAAAGCGATAAATATTACCCATCCAACTAGCATCACGACCTGCTAAATATTCATTAACGGTAATAACATGTACCCCTTCACCTGTTAAAGCATTTAAATATGCAGGCATAGTAGATGTTAATGTTTTACCTTCTCCAGTACGCATTTCTGCAATATTTCCATAATGAATCGCAAGACCACCTAAAATTTGAACATAAAATGGTTTTTCATTATTAACACGATATGCAGTTTCACGTACAACAGCAAAAGCTTCTACTAAAATATCTTCTATTGTTTCTCCATTTTTTAATCTATTTTTAAATTCTTCTGTTTTTCCTTTTAATTCTTCGTCTGTTAGCTTAGACATAATTCCGTCTAATTCCATAATTTGATCTGCTTGTTTTTTAAATTTTTCTAATTGTTTATACTCATGATCAAATAATTTTTTAAAAAATTTCATACTTATTCATCCTTTCTGATAATATATATTTTATCAGAAAAAGCATAAAAATAAAAGGCATTTTTATATGAATATAAAGAAAAGAGGTTTATTTTAAAACCTCTTGAAATTATGAAATTACAATTCTAAACGAATATTCACTATTTGAATCACCATTTCCTGTTGAAAAACTAAACATACCTGCTTTAGTTGTTGATTTAAAGTCTCCACCTCGTATAACCCAAGGACCACTTGTATTTGGGAAAATAGCCAAGTCATTATACCATGAACTATAATAATCTGTACTATAACTAAAAGGCCCCATTTCTCCAGTAGCATCTCCTAGTATTCTTTTACTGTATTGCGTTAAATTGGTAGAAGAATACTTGTTAATATATTTATCCTGTGGAAAAGTAGTAGTTGTAAATCCACTTAAATCATAAGCAGAAGTTGTTTCTTCTGAATAACCCATCACATATTCCCAGGCTCCACCACTCATATCAAATATTCCACTAATATTTCCAGTTGTACTTTGTTTATAAGTAGTAACTGTTCCATAAGCATTATGACAAGTAGTACTATTTGCTTCATCCATAGAATTACTTCCACAACCTGTTTTATAATAGCTAGAATTATTTATAGCTACTTCATCACCTTTTCCATACATAGAATGCGATAAATACGCTACTGCTCCCCATTCTGTATTTTTCATCAAATGTGAATTAACATCATTAGCTAGACTAAAAATATTTTCATCTGCATTCATATTAGTAACCATAGAGTGTATATTGCTTACTGACATCATTCTCCAAGCATAATTATTTGGCTTAATAATTATTTTATTTGTATCAATACTAGAAACTAATGCTTGTTCTAAACTTGTAGCACCACTATATCCTGTTTCAAATTTTCCTACCCAAAATCCATTTAATTCTTCTGTTCCAAACGTAAATGCCGGATGTGTTAAATATTCCTCTACTATTGTTGAGCTTGATTTTGTTGTATTTTTTGTTTCAAAAATAATATCAATACTATGAACTTTACTTACATCTTGAGTAGTAGAAGTATCAGTTGCTTCCGTATACCATAGTTTATATCTAAAACGAGGAACCCATACTAAATAAGTTAAAATATCTTCTTCACTTATTACAGTCCCAGCTGAAGCATTTTCATAATTAGCCTTCGTATCATTAGTAACAGTAACTACATTAGCCCATTTTTTTTGACTATAATTATACCATTCTCTTGTTAAATCTGCTTTCTTAACTGTTCCATTATTTTCAATAACAACAGGTATCATTCCTGATTTTATTTTTGGATCTGCACCATTTAATCTATCTTCTTTATATAAAGAATTCTCCATTTTGTTTATAATATCATTTTTTATTTTGTCAAATGAGAACTTAGTTGTTCCTAAAATAGTTAAAATTCCCATAAAAAGAGTTACAAATAAAATTAATAATGAATATAATACCCCTGAAATTGCGAACCCCTTATTATTCAGTTTCATATTTCACCTTCTTAACTAACTTTTATCTTTTTACTATCCTAGATATATCTTATAACAAAAAAACCTTGTAGTCAATTTATAAATAAAAAATAAGAGAAAAATTTCTCTTATTTGGTTTCAATAATTCCATAATTGCCATCTTTTCTTTTATATAATATGCATATATTTTCATGTTCTGCATCTTTATACACAAAGAATTCATGACCTAATAATTCCATTTGAAGAATAGCTTCTTCTTCGTTCATTGGCTTCATTTCTATTAATTTTCTTTTAACTACTACAGTATCTGTTTCATCTTCACTATCAATATTAAAATCAATTATAAAATTATCTACATTTTTTCTATTATTTTTTGAACTCATACGAGTTTTATTCTTACGAATTTGTCTTTCAATTTTATCTGATACTAAATCTATAGAAGCATATAAATCACTATTAGCTTCCTCACCTCTTAAAATTAGTCTTGGCGCTGGTATAGTAACTTCTACTACTTGATCACGACCGCGCATTTTAATAACAACATTTGCTGTTAATTCAGATGGATTTTCAAAATATTTTTCTAATCTACCTATCTTTTCTTCAATATAATTTCTTATTGCATCAGTTACTTCTAACTTCTGACCACGAATATTAAATTTCATATAATCCCTCCTATAATTATTATATCACAATTATATTTAAATCAACATGCAAATTCATCCAAAAAACAAAAAAACCACTTACACTAAAGCAGTTTTTATTTCAACTACATTTTTTGCTTGTAAACCTTTGTCTGTTCTAACTAATTCAAATTCTACGTATTGACCTTCAACTAACGTTTTATAGCCTTCTGATAGAATTGAAGAGTAGTGAATAAAAATATCTTCTCCTTCTTTATATTCAATGAATCCATAACCTTTTTCGTTATTGAACCATTTTACTTTTCCCTTCATAGTCAAAAATCTCCCTTCTAGTAATTTGTTTACAATACCAATATACCCCTTATTACCCTTACATTTCAAGAAATTAAAGCCATCAAAATTCGACAAAATGTTTTCTTTTGGAATATAGCGGGCAGATGTATTTTATAACAAACTACTCCCTATAGTTTTGTTTTTGTCTGAAACTGCCAATTATATGCTTGAAATCATTATTTTTTCAATATCTATAATTTTATTTTTTGGAAATAAACTTAAAAATTCAGAACTTAACCTTTTTTTGTTTTTTTTATAAAAACGTTTGTTATAATTTGTTCAGCATAAAGGAGCAGATATTATGCGAGATGTAATTATTAACAATTCATTAAGTTTTATAAAAAAGAATAATCCAGATTTCTCTAATGAAAAACTTGCAGAAATAGAATATGGATTAGTATCTATATATCTTCTTATAAGTAAACTAATTATCATAATTATATTAGCTTATATACTAGGAATAGTTAAAGAAATGCTAATATTTTCATGTTTATATAATGTAATTAGAATACCTTCTTTTGGACTACATGCTACCAAAAGTTGGATATGTTTATTAGTATCTAGCATTATGTTTTTAGGTCTTCCTATTCTTTGTAAATATATAGTTATTATACCTATAATCAAATTTATTTTAGGTATGATAGTAACTTTATTTATTTTTAAAAATAGTCCTGCTGATACACATAAAAGACCTATTGTTAGTCCTATGAGAAGAAAAGTGTTTAAAACTATTTCAACTATAATTTCTATCATATTTGTAATAGTTTCACTTTACATAAAGAATAATTTTATAAGCAATAGTTTAATAATTTCATTAGTATTACAATCATTATTTATATCACCAACTGTTTATAAAATTTTTAAATTACCTTATAACAACTATAAAAATTACAACTTAGAAAACTAATGATGGTTTAAATTTAATTTAAACATAGATAAAAGAAAAAAGGAGGAAATATCATGTCAAAATTATTTTCAAACATTTTAGCAGCTTTAGGATTAGGAGCTGCTGGTACAGGTAGTCAAGCTTGTTTTGTTTGGTTTGCTGATGAACCTGAATGTCCAAAAAGCTTAGTTAAATAATTAAGCTATGAAAAAAGCATATAGACATATGTTAACCATATGTTTATATGCTTATTTTTAATATTTGAATAAATACGTTATCATTAATCATTCTAACATTTTCAAGATTAGAATTTTTATTAATAATTTCTTTAACTAAAGCAAGTCCATAACCATGTTCATTTCCTTTAGTGGTATATTTTACCATATCAATTTTATCTAAATCAATAGAACCTTCAAATGTATTAGCTATTGATATGTGAAATTTATCATCCATCATATAAAGTTCTATGCTGAGACTACCACTTTTTATTTTTTTACACTCTTCAATAGCATTATCTAAAAACACACCTACAATTTTACAAATATCTAAAATAAGATTTTCATTTAAATCTACCAAATGAACACTTCTTATTTTTCTGTCTATTTTTAGTTCAAAAAGAATATCATTATTTTTCATATATAAAAGTTTAGAATAAATTAACGCTCTTAAACCACCGGCTGGAATTTTAGAGGTTTCCATAATTAAATTTTCATCATCTTGATATTCATTCTTAACAATATTATCTATATATTTGCTAACATCGCCTTTGGTATCTTTACCAAGCATATTTCTAATCATTAATAATTGATTTTTATTTTCATGATTAGAAACTTTATATTTATCTAATATATCTTCATAAGATTTTAGAGTTTCTAAAGTATTATTATATTTAACAGACATCTTTAGGTAATTATTGTTTGTAGCCATAGTTCTAATAACCATTATAAAGCAACCTATGGTTAAAACTGTACATACAAGTACAAAATTTACTAAGTCTGTTTTAAAATACAAACAATAAAATAACATACTTGAGCAAAGAATTAACACAATCACAATAGTAAATATTTTAACCACTTTTTCATTTTGTGATATAGTTTTTAATTTTTTATATAATGAATATATTATTTTCAATCTCCCAACAAATAACACTAAAAACGAAACCAGTAAATTAGCATATATTGTTCCAAAAAACACATCAATCAGTTCATTTTGTTTGTTGATATTTAATAATAATACAACCAAAACAACTACTATTGATTCTGCTAAAATATATAAAAATTGTGTTATTATTGAAATTAATACTGCATCTTTCCAATTTGTTTTAAAAATTATTTTTAAAGTTAATATATATAGTATTATAACCAATAATAAAGAAAGTATTTTATTATTAAAAAAGTAATTTATAATTATTAATCCTATTAAAACTATACTAATTAAATATAATTTATAATCCTTGAAGTTCAAATGCTTTTTTAACAATTTAGACCATATATAAAAATTAGTTAACACAATTGCTGTAGCTCCTATAATATGATTTAACATTTACTCTTCAACTCCTTTTTATATTTATCAGATAGTAAGTCAATTGTAAGACCACTATCAAATAAAATCTTTTTTTTCATACTATTAATAATCGCAACTCTTTCTTTATTTACAATGCAAGCTCTATGTGTTTGAACAAAACGTTCATCTAACATTGAAGATAATTCTAATAATGTTTTATAAGTTTTATATTCGTTTTTTTCAGTTTTAATAATACTTTTTCTTTCAATACTATCTCTTGTTATATATAAAATATCATTTAATGAAATATTATATATAACACCTCTTTCTTCAAAATGTAATTTAGTTTGAATATTTAATATTTGTAAGGCTTTTAAAATAGATTTTTTCAATCTTTCATCAGAGTTTTCAAATTTATTAATAAATGATAAAAACCATAGTTCTTTTTTCAAAACAGCAGGCCCAAGTTCATCATGACCTGTCATAAAAATAATAATACTTTCCATATCTTTTTCTCGTATAACTCTAGCTATATCAATTCCAGATCTAGAAGGGGTTTCAATATCTAAAATATATATTCTAATACATTCTTTATTATTAATTAGTTTAATAAATTCATCATTGTAATCATAAAAAGAAATTGTTTTATAAATAATTTTATTTTTCATCATAATATCATCTATTGTTTTTTCTACTTTTTCTGTAATTATTTTATCATCATCACATATTATAAACTCTAGCATAATGAATTCACCTCACTAACAAACGGTTGCTATCAGTTAATTATCTATCGTATAAAATATTAGCATAAAAATGATGAAAAAGCAATGAATTTATAATAAGTTTATATAAAAAACAAAAGATAAATTTTATCTTTTGTTTGTTTTTTCCTCATACCAATTTTTAATCTTAGACCAACCATTACTTGCAGCATCTTGAATTTGATTAGTAGCATCCTTAGTACTTTCTTTTATATCTTGTGTTACCTCTTTAGTTTTATCTTTTACGTCTTGATATTTATCACCATATTGTTCAAGTAATTTATCGTCTGCATAATTTAAACCTTCTTGAAGTTTTGTCTTAACATAATCATATCCTTGCGTAAATTTTTCTTTAATAGTTTCTTTATAACCAGGAATTTTACTTTCTACTTTATTATCAATTCTAGATACTATAGCCATTATTTTATTTTTAGCATTATCACTTAATTGTTCAAAAGTTACACCTTTAATTTCAGTTCCATAAAAAATAAAATCAATCCCTGTTATAGCTATCTCTTTAGCTTTTTCTTTAAATTTAGAAAAACTATCTTCATTAATTGCTTTGTCAACTTCTTGTTCTAGGTTTTCAAAATATGAAACAATTTCTATTTCTTTATCATCATTAATGATAACATTGCTATTTACATTTGCATTACTTTTTGGAGTTTGGGATTGGTTATTTTTTGAATTTGTTACTTTTTCTTCTTGATAATTACTACTTTGTTCATATACTATTTTTTTAGTATCATCATTTATAGTGGTTTTTTTTTGACACCCACTCACTGAAACTAACACAAAACCTGCACATATAACTGCCACTATTTTATTAATATTTATGTATTTCATAAAAATCACCTCTTAAGTAATCAACTATTATAAAGTTTTACTTTATTTTTGTCAAAATATTATTCATTTCTATTATATTGCATAGCTTCTTTAGGAAAATCATCTTTTATATCAAGTAATGTTCCTTTTAATTTTTGACTATAAAATTCATTAGCAAAATCCCTTATAGTATTAACTATTTTATCAGCATCTACTCTACTAATATTATACTTACTACATTCATCATCGGTAATTTCAATAGCCTGCATATGAAATTCAAAGAAAATATCAGCCAAATCTTTTCCTTCAGCTATTTTTTCTACTACAAAAGGATGATATCTTAATTCTTTAATAATACTAGAATCATCCATATCAACATTTTTTTCACTTTGATATTTTATAAAAGTAGTAGAAGAGTGGACTTTATCTATCATATGGACTACCTTAGCCTCAATATCTATTCTATTTTCATAATTATTTAATATAGTATTAAAATCAATTACATTATTAAATTTATCAATCAAGTAGTCAATGGCTATCTTAGTTACTCTTTTTATCTCTTCACCAGATACGCCTTCAAATTTAGTTATGTCTCCAGTAATTGCTTCAGGTAGATCATGGCATAATATATAATCTATAATTTTATTTTCATCTAAAAAATCAGGCATATGTTTTTTTAAAATTCTAAATATTAATAATAAATCTAAAACATGATTTTTAACATCTTCAAGTCTTGACCTTTCTATTTTCCAAAGTAAGGGTCCTGTCCTTTCTGTATCTCCTAATATATCAAAAATCATAAATAGCTTCACATCTTTATTAAAATTATAAGGCATATTATTCCTCTTTTCTTTTTCATCATTTTGTATTTAGTAATCTATTACATGGTTTATCAAATTTATTTATCATAATGTCCTTTGATACATTCATACCACATTTATTATCTAAATGAACCAATGCTTAGAATTATAGTTATGGTAAAAATCAAAACAATATGAATGTTTTAAAAAATTAACATTATACCATTAACTAGTTTATTATAAAAAAACTTAATACTTTCGTACCAAGTCTCATATTAACGAACCATTGGTTCGAATCATACTAATGGCAGGGGTGGCAGGAGTCGAACCCACATGAACGGTTTTGGAGACCGTCATTCTACCATTGAATTACACCCCTATGTCAGAAATTATACCATATATTATCAATTTATTCAATAAAATTATGTAAATTCATATAATTTAATGGGTGATATTATGTCTTTAATTAAATATACTGATAAAGAAAGAGATTTGCTTGCTAGGTTAATGAGAGCAGAAGCGGTTGGTGAAGGTGATTTAGGTATGCTAATGGTTGGAAATGTAGGTATAAATAGAATTTTAGCTAATTGTTTGACATTTAAAAATATTAGAACTATTCCTGATATGATATATCAAAATCCAGGGGGATTTGTTGGAAAAGACAGTCCTTTGTTTTTTAGTAATCCTACTACAGCACAAAGAAATTTAGCCGATAGAGTAATCAAAGGACATTATTTTTTTCCAGCTACTAACGCTTTATGGTTTTATGCTCCTTCAAGCGGCGCTAGTTGTCAAAGTACTTGGTGGGAACAAGAATTAGCAGGAAGATATAAAAACCATTGTTTTTATAAACCTGATAGAGGAGTATGTCAAGAATTGTACTAAAAAAGATATTTGGTGAACTAAGTTCATTAAATATCTTTTATATTTTCAATATTTGCCCTGGATTTAATAAATTACTATCTAAATTATTTTTTTCTCTCAATTGGTCTATTGTTACATTAAATTGTTTGGCAATCTTGTATAAATTGTCCCCACTTCTAACTACATATGTTATATCATTATTAGTTGGAATTTTTAATACTTGGCCTATATTTAATAAATTTGTGTTTAAACTATTAAATTGCATTAACTCTTCTACTGATAAACCATATGTACGAGCTATGGCATACAAATTATCTCCGCCCTTAACAACATAACTGATATAATTTTCCAAATTATCCTCCATACTCATCGGTATTAAAATAATTTGTCCTGGAGTAATAATTGAGGATTCTAAATTATTATATTCTATTAATTTATCAGTACTAATATTATTATTGCTAGCAATTCTATACAAAGTATCCCCTAGTTTTACAGTATAAGATATATAATTATTATTAGGAATAATATTTTGTGTTACTGGTAGTTTTAATACCTGATTAATACTAATCAAATTACTATTTAAATTATTAGTATTTTTAAGTTCTTCTACTGATACATTTAATTTTTTAGCTATACTCCAAAGACTATCTCCACTTTTTACTATGTATGTATTATTTTGAGATTCTGAAGGATAAGAATAGCCTATATATTCTAAAATTGCTCTCACTACTGCTTCCGCATAGTTTTCATAATTATTTTTAAGTTGTTCTATATCATCCTTAGTACTATCTAAAAAGCCATATTCAATAATTACCGGCTCTGTAATCCCTGTATCTCTTAAAATATAATAATAATCTTTAGTAGGATTAGATGGTAGTTTTTTTTGATATGCTTTACGAATATTTTGCCCTTCTTTACTTAATTCATTTAAGATAAGATTAGCTAGTGTATTGTTATTACGAAGAGCATAAATTACCTCAGCACCATCGCCACCTCAAGAGCCCATTTGCCACTATTAATAAATTTATTTAATCTCTACCTCTTCAAATTCTTTTAATTCACTATAAATACCTATATTATTTATTTTTGTTTGAGCTCCTTTATATAGAACTAATTTGTTTTCTATTATTTCACATTTCAATGTTAAATAATAATCATTGCTAGTATATACTATTGCCTTATTTTCATCTATAATTCTATATTGATTCTTCAAAGATAAATTAAGAGTTGTTTTAATTGTTAGGCAAAAAATTATTGCTATAAAAATTAATGGAAGTGGTTTAAGAAAATCAAATAATATTTTTTGTTTACTCATATTATTCATATCATCTTGTTTATTTTCTCTAAACAAAAAATATGAAATAAGTACTTCTACAAAAACAAAAATAACAAAACTTACTAAACTTGATATAAAATTATTATTAGAATTTTCTATAAAAACAAAAAATACATTTAATGTAATTATTTTTAAAATATTGCATAAATTGCTCTTACATAAATAATTTTTGTTTTTAAAGTTATCACTTAGTTGTTTATAATATATTAATATAATTCCAAAACAAAACACAAAAATAACCGATAAACATAGTTCATATAAAAAATTTTGATCATGATATTTATACAAATTAATATTCAACCCATAATAATAAAAATATGCATTTGCTATAATATATTCAACAAATTTAAACGCATTTAAAATTACTACACCAAGTGCAGTAATAACTGCAATGCTCCAAGCATAATTATTTTTAATTAACTCTACTAAAGTTTTTGTGAGATTTGTTTCCTTTTGTTTTAATTCTTTTTTTACCATAATAACCTCCATAATTAAATCTATTGTTATATATTATAACACTATTTAATTATAGATTTGATTTTTTTTGATATTTTTTTACATTTTTGTCATAAGGATTTCTTGATAAATTTCTATTCTCATACTTAAAATTTATTTCTGGTATAACCTCATATTTGAATTTAATATTTATATTTCTATTTTCATCTATTACAATTTTATCTATTAATGCATCAATTAGTTCTTTTTTGGGTTTATTTAAATCTAATAATTTTTTGATTTTTTTAGTATAATCTGGCAAAATATTTGCTTTATTTTTTATGTTTTCAATTTTATTCTTTTCTGTTTCAATACTATTATTAATTTTCTTTAATTTCTTTTCTGATTGTACAGATAGTTCCTTATAAAGTTCAGCTGTTATTATTCCATCACATCTATCATTATATAAATTAGATAATCTATTAATTATTTGTTCTTTTTCTAAAGTTAATTTATCAATAATTTTATCAATACTTTCTGTTTCTTTATGTATATTTTTAACAACTTCTCTATTTAATTCTTGCAAATCTAATTCATTAATAAATATAGATACAGCTGATTCAAATTGTTCTAATAATTGTTGTTCTAAATAATCATATGGATAAAAATGAGAAGAACATCTACCCCTTTTTGGATCTCTAGAGTATCTATTACAATTAATTGACCAGTAATCAAGTTTCTTTCTATAATAAACTGATAATCTATTACCACACTCTTTGCAATATATTTTTCCTTCAAATATTCTTTTTGGTCTAGTCGTCTTTAAAGCATAATTTCTAGAATGTCTATTCTTTAAAGTTTGTACATATTCAAATGTTTTTTTATCTACTAATGGTTCGTGAGTATTTTCTACTATTATCCATAAGCTTTTATCTAATGTTATTTTCTTCTTTGATTTATAATTAACTTTTGATTGAGTGTGTTGTACCATATCACCTGTATAAATTCTATTTGTAAGAATCTTTTTTACTGAAGATATATTCCACTCATCTCTAATAATTATTCTTGAAGAAAATTTAATATTCTTATATTGACTTGGAGTTGGTATATTTTCATTATTAAGTCTAGTTGCTATTTCTGTAGGACCAATACCATCTACTCGCCATTTAAATATTTTTTTTACTGCAGGAGCTGTTTTAGGATCTGGTATTAAATGTCCCTTATCTTCTGGATCTCTCATATATCCATAACTCGGTTTACTACCTATAAATTTTCCATTACGTCTCTTGTCATTAAGTACATTTTTTATCTTAATAGAATTTTGTTTACTATAATAATCATTACAAGCAATAATAAATGTTGATGAATCATTGCTTGCTTGATTTTTAAAACTATCGTATGATTCTAGAATTGAAATAAATCTAATACTGTTTTCTGGAAAAAATGTTTCTATGTAATATCCTGTCATAACATGATCTCTACCAAATCTTGATAAATCTTTAACTATCACACAATTAATTTTTTTCTTTTTAATATCTTCTAACATTTTTTGAAATCCGGGTCTATCAAAATTTGTTCCTGAATATCCATCATCAACATATTCTCCAGATAAATTAAAATTATTATTTTTAACATAACTTTTTAATAATTCTTTTTGATTAATAACACTCTCACTATCAGATTCATATTTTTTATCTTTATCTTCTTGAGATAACCTAATATATATTCCTACATTAAATTCTTGTTCAATCAAGTAATTATTGTACATTTAATCCTCCTTTTCTTTTACTTGATTGGATATTAAGACAATTTAATAATAACGCGCTATTTAGAAAAATACAGCCCATTATTTTCACTTTCTTCATTTTCTTTTGTTATCTCTTCAATAAGATATTTTAATATTAAATCTTTAAAAGTTATATTATTATTCATAGCAACACCTATTTAAAGTTATGTTTTGTTTATTTACTTTATTATTTTTTAAACACATTAAAATCCCCCTTTTTAATTATTAAAAAGTCCCTATGCTTTGGACATAAGAACTATTTTTCAGCTGTAAGTATTACTATAAGATTGTCATAAACATAATCTTTTAATAGATTTTCTAGAACAGATTGAATTGTAATTTTTTTATTTTTAGTATTTGTCTAAATGCACCATTAAGATTAGAATCAATAACAAATTTAATTTGAATATTTTTTTCATTGTTCATTTTTTCATCTCCTTTCTTTAAATTTTGGTATCAGATTTATGTACCTAAAATTGCTAATTTTCAAATCTTGTTTCAATTAAAAAAAGCAGGATAACCCCTGTTTACAAACAACTCACCAGCGGTGAGTTTACCATTATTTTATAAGGCATTAGTAAAATTGTAAGTATATACATTTTAGTAAAGTGTTATACAATCGTACACACTTTTTCGCGTTTTTTTGAGCTTGTTTTCGTACCTAAAAATATAACTTTTTTAATATTTTTGGTACTTTAATTTTTATATTATTTATTTTTAAAGGGGGTATGGTAGAATATGAAAAAAGCACTGACTTTATTTTTAAAATCAGCGCTAGATACACTCTTATGTACAGTTATTTCATATTCTACCGTAATTATAACACGTATTTTCCTTATATCAATATGGAACTTTTGTCTGAAAAAATGTCTGACGAAAACTCTAAGAGCCATTGAAAATACTGGTATTTTTTTAATAGGTAAAAGCTTATCTAAAAAGTGATTGACAGGGGTAGGTATTTTTTTGTTTTAAATTTTTTTATATTCCTGATTTTCTTCTATTACATTCTCTGCATAACATTTGACAATTTTCTGGTGTTGTTTTACCACCTAAATGCCATGGAGTTATATGATCAGCTTCCATTTCCTCTATTTCAAAATGTTCTTTACAATTAGAACAAATACCTTTTTGTCTTTGATAAGCTTCTCTTTTTTGATTATCTGTAAAAGACCTAATACTTAAATATTTTTCTTTGCCAGTTATCAAATAATAATATATCCCTGATTTTTTAGTTACATCATCATCTTTTAATAATTTTTGAATTTGCATTTCTAGTTTATCAGAATTATATTTTTGATCTTTATATTGGTTAAATAAATTGCCCCAATCTAACCCTTTCATCTCTTTTCGATAAACTGGAAATAACCTCTTAACCCAATCTATAACATCTTGATAATACATCCATAATTCATTGGCATCATTATCATGTTGATGTTCTGACATATAGTCTTCAATTGTTTTACTATCTTTAGCAGAAATCCAATATAAAACTTTCTCTAAATAATCTTGTCTAATAGTTGAACCACTCATGTATTTTTCACCAATTTGATAGGCAGGACAAGCAGTTTTACTAAAATGTCTTTTAGCATCAGTTAACCATTCTCCAGTATAAATTGCATTTCTTAATTCTTGATCTGTTAATTTTTCTCCAGCAATATTTATTATCTTAAACCAATCTTGTATTTCTTTATCATTACCTTTGCAAAAATAAATTAATAATTTATAATTTAAAATATGATTTCTTTCAGTCTCTGTTAAATTGTGGAAAGCTCTACTATTGATAGAATAACTACCATCTACATATTCACAAATACTTATTGTTCTTTGTTGTCCATCTAATACTTCATATGTACCATCATCATTGCATATCCAGTACATAACATTCAACGGAAAATCACTATTAACACTATTAATAACTTCATTTCTTTGTTTTTCATTATAAACAAATTCTCTTTGATATTTAGGTCTTATATTTAATTTACCACCATATCCTACAACACCATTCTCATCATCATTAACATAATCTTTCACAACCTCACTAACAGGTATTTCTTTTAATTTAATTTCCATAATTTTTCTCCTCTTCTGTTTTTATTAATATTATTCTTGCATAAGGGACAACAGGATGCCCCTGTGAATCTAGCATATATAAATCTCCATCCACAGCTCCTTTGTGTTGAACTTCTTTACGATATTTTTTATGTTCCGGTTTATAGGGCTTTACTCCTATCTCCAAACCAGAGTTTGATATTCCTAAACCTAACAAATTAAATTGTTGAGGATTGTATTTATCAAGAAAAGTAATAGGAACTCCCATATATCCATTGTAATCTTTAGGAATTTCTGTATATGAATTAATATTTATTGCATCAAAATTTTCATATTTTTGATATTTTTCTTTTGAATAAACTTCATATAATATCAATCTTTCATTATGCCTTTTCACTGGTAAATTCGTAAACCAACAAGATGTAGCAACTCTTACCATTTTTTTACCATCAATAATTTTATGGAATTTTTCTGTACTTTCTGGAACAAAGAAATACATACCAACATTAAAATTTGTATATCCCGTTCTTATATTATCTTCTTTAAATAATTTAAAAATTTCTTTGTATGATAATGCATTTGTGTTGCCCATAATTATAAATTGTTTATTATATTCAATTAATTGTGCAACATACTCTCTAAATAAACTAAAAGGAGGATTGGTTACAACAATATCAGATTCTTTTAATAATTCTATACATTCATCTGATCTAAAATCACCATCTTCTTTTAAATATGTTAATGTGTTTTTTTTGTTTTTAATTAAATATTCAACATCCAACAAATCAGTAGCACCATCTTCATTATTGTCATCAACTTCTGTTATTTCTATCTTATAAGCTTTCTTATTGTCAGATAAAAGTAATTGTGTATTTGCTACTGGCGATGTTGCATAACAAGTTGCGATTAGCTTTTTTAAGCCAAGAAAATTAAAATTCATTGCAAAGTATTTAAAAAAATTACTTTCATATGGATCATCACAATTACAAAATACAACTTTATCTTTAAATTCTTTCCTATAATTATTTAATTCTTTTTCTATATCTGATAATTGAGTGTAAAATTCATCATTTTTTGCTTTATTTGCATTCCTTAAATCCTTATTTTTATTTGCCATACTCGCACTTCCTAATAATTAAATTATATCATAAAAAAGCATCTTTTTTTGAATTTTGGTAATATTTTCCTTATAAAAATTAAATTTTAGCAAATAAAAAGAAAGAATTTTATCTTTCTTGTCTATTTTTTGATAATTCACTCACGATTAAATCTTCAGAATGCAAATTGTTATTTTTTCCTAATAATAAATTTTCATAAAACTTAACCAAATAACTTTTATCTTCTTTTACACCTAATTTATTATTAAAATAATTACTTCTAACTAAGGCATTTCTAAAATACACAGATTTCTCTTTAAATAAACTATTATCTACATTATACCCTAAACTAATTAAATATTTTTCTATAAATAAAGCTGTTGTTCTTGTATTACCTTCTCTGAATGGATGTACTTGCCATATATTAGAAGAAAATTTAGTTATATTATTTATAACTTCCACTATATTCATATCTTTATAATTTTTTTCTTTTTCTAAAGATATATCATATTCCAAAGATTCTTCTAAAGTTCTACAATCTCCATATGCTACAGAATCTTTATTTAAAATAATTTCCGGTTTAGAAAAATCAACTACTCTAAAATTACCAGCAAACTCATAAACATCTTGAAATAGATATTTATGTACATATTTTAAATAATCTACAGACAATTCAAATTTATCTTCTTGTAATAATTCTACAATTCTGGTTGAAACAAAATCACATTCTAATTCATTATAGTTTACTTCATTTTTCTTTTCTTTTTCTACATAATAATTTCTTAATTCTTCTTTTACTTGATCTAAACTTAATTTACCAACAATATTTTCTTCTAAAAGTTCTTCAAGTTGTTTAGAAGGTTTTAAGTTATCAACTTCTTGCAAACCAATAGCCATATCCCATTGAATCTGTTTTATATAATTATTAGTTTGATATACTTCTTCATATTCATTAACACTTGAATCAAATTCTTTTTCATTCATAAGATAACCTCCTTAATTAAAAAATTATATTTCTAATATCACTTTAACATTAAAAATAAATATTTTAAATTTTTCTTACAGAATCATATGCAATTGATATTTTCTCAAATATATTATCTGTTTCATTAATTAATATTTTTTTAACTTTATCTATATTTTTTATAAAATTAAACAAAGAGTATGTATTTTTTTCGGAATCTCTATATACATCTATATAATCAATATAAAATGAAATTGTATCATTTACAATATCGTACAAAAAACCTACAGTTGTTTCCATTTGCAAATTTTTATTTCCATGAAATTGTTTGTTTCTTAAATAATACGAATTCATTAACAATTCTTTTGCTTCATTATGAAACTTTTGAAAATATAATTCGTATTGAGATACTAGTTTTATAACTTGTTCATATTTCCAAGTCAAAAAATCACAATTATTTGGATTTCTTTTATCAAAATTTAAAAAAATATTTTCTACAAAATTATTACTTAATTTATTAAACCCTTTATACATTTTATTAATTTGCACTGCGGTTAAATATATATATCCTGATATCATTCTATCTGCTACCAAATAACTTCCATATTCCTCTAATGATTTAGAAATATTATCCCCTGCATTTCTAAATAAAGTTTCCAAAGCAAACCAAGTATTAGTAAACTTAGTTAATGTTGATTCTGAATTCTTATAATACGGCAACAATTGGACTGCCTCATCTATAATTTTATTGATATCATTATCACTATTATCAATAATATATCTTTTAAATACGTCTGAATACGCAATTCTATCTTGTGTTAATGGTTTAAAAATATCATCATAAAAATTATAATAATTTATAAATTTTTTCTGCTCTTTGTGTTCTATTAAAAGATAATCTCCTACAGCTCCCACTTTTATTCCAGAATATAGCATTGAACCAATAAACGGTTGAAGTACTTTCTGTTTAAATTTACGAATTGCTTGCCATATATCTTTACTATAAATTTCTGATGATAAATAATAATTATTATCATCCTTTATTTTTAAATTACTGATAATTTCTGTTAAAATTTTTTTATTATTAATTTTTGAGTCCTCTAAAAATTTAACTAATCCAGACTTACTATATATAATATAATTATTATTTCCAGATTGTTTTAATGCATTTAATAATTTTTCATCAAAATCTTTATCCATTTTTATAAATATCGTATACTTATTGTCTGTACCATATTGTTCTGCAAACTTAATAAACATATCACTAAAAGAAGAAAAAGACTTTCTCTTAAAAAAATTTCTATACGCATCACGTATTATTTTTTTAATTTCAAAAATACTTATTCCTATATAATCTATCAATAAAGCAAAATATTCATTAGACAATTCTGCTATTTTATCAAAATTATCATATTTAATCTCTTTATTTGTTACTAAATCATATAAGTTATCTGATATAGTATCAAAATACTTATTATTAATTAAACTTATATAAATTAATTTTAAATTTTCTATTAAATTTAAATCATCATTTTCATTAATAAATTGAATATATCTTTTTTTATGATCTTCATTTATAAATTTATTGGTTTTTATAGCATCTCTTATATAATCTATTTTGTATTTTGGAATTTTAGCCATTTTTTCTTTAGTTTCAAATTGTTTATTTATATCCTCATA
This sequence comes from Bacillota bacterium, assembly GCA_015059285.1. GTDB lineage: Bacteria > Bacillota_I > Bacilli_A > RF39 > UBA660 > SIG208. Next base: position 19,947 of record SVAS01000002.1, read on the forward strand.
ATAAGAAATTATTTTATTTATTTTTCCTAATAATGAATTGTTCAAGTTTCTACTTCCCAACATAGAAATACTACTTAAATTTTCTATAATATAGTTTAAAAAGAACATCATATTTCTATTCTTTAATCCAATTTTTTCAAAATCATTATTACAGACAATATTTTTACTAGAAAAAAGCAATTGTTTAATAAATCTTTCTTTATTTTCCAAAACCTTACTACTTGTTAACAAATACTCTTCCTTAACCATATTACACATCCTTTATACATCTATATTATATCATAACAAGATATATTTTTATAATTAAATATAGATCTTAATACCCAATCCTCAGTTACAGTGGCAAATGCACTCCCCACCTCCCGCATTTATGTGATTAGATATAACTATAACATCACTATTATTCCCATAGGCATCCAAAACTCTTCTAACTCTTTCATTAGGATTAACAGTTTCATCCATCATTCTAGTCATTTTTACTGGTATCCCCAATTCATTTAAGCGATTATAAATATAATTGGATATTTTTAAAGTTAATTCTTTTTCTATTATTCCGCCACCTACAGCACCACCGTCAGTTCCTCCATGTCCCGCATCAATTACAATTTTATAATTCATGAAATATTCCTCCTCAAAATATTTTATGATAAATGTCTACATATGTTCAAATTTAGAGCCAACAAAAAAAGAGTATTATTCAATACTCTTAGTTAATTCAACTTTCACATCTTTAATTTTACCACTACGGTAATACTTAATTTCTACTTTATCACCAACTTGATGTTTATAAAGCAAGAAACGGAAATGAGCAATGCTTTTAATTTCAGTTCCATCAAATTGTAAAAGTATATCTCCTTTTTTTAAGCCTGCATTAAAAGCAGGGCTTCCTTTTTCTACTTCAACAACAGCAATACCATTAGTAACATCATCTGGAATAATTATATTGTTTCTATATAAAGCAAAAGTATCGCTTATATCTAACATACTAACACCAAGTAATGGTCTTTGAACTTCTTCTCCAGCTTCTAACTGATCTACAGTAGCCATAACTAATTCAATCGGAATAGCAAATCCCATACCTTCTATTTCATCTTTTACTAATTTTAAAGAATTAACCCCAATTACTTCACCATTGATATTACAAAGAGGTCCGCCACTATTCCCCGGATTAATCGCTGCATCAGTTTGAAGAACTTGCATCATAAATTCACCATTAGATAAACTAACTTCTACAGTTCTATCTTTTCCAGATAAGATACCTTTAGTAACTGTACCCATATACTCTAGACCAAGTGGGGAACCAACTGTAAATAATGTATCCCCTAGTTCTAACGCATCACTATTTCCAATTTCAGCGACTGAAATAACTGCATCAGAAGAAATTGATAAAACTGCTATATCAGCATATGTGTCACTCCCTAATACTGATGCCTCTACTGTTTGTCCAGAAGTATTAGTTATCTGAACATTATCAGCATCCTCTATAACATGATTATTAGTTATAATGTATCCATTTTTATCTTCTTTTTTGTAAACAAAACCTGTCCCACTACTAATTGTTTTACCATTTTTGTAAGATTCTATATACATAACAGCATCATACACTTTATCTAGAGAACTTTTAATAGTATCTGTTTCTGTAATTGAAACTTCTTTAATAGTTCTTTCAGTCAACTCATTTTCAGGTATATATTTTATAACTACAATTGTACCTGTTACTCCTACAAAAAGAGTTATAATAATTGTTAATAAATAAATTAATTTTTCTCTCATAAGTCCTCCTAAGCTAAATCTACTATATCGTGCCAATTATCTGGAAATCCAATTCTATTTAAAATTCTATTTAATGGCACAACATCTACAATTCCATCTAAATGATCTACTTCATAACTAACTTCTCCTATTAAGTCATGGAATTCTTCTTCACTTATCATTTGCTTTAACATGATAATAAGTGCGAATAAATCATTTTTACCAAAGATATATTCACCATCTGTCTTATCAATATCTAACATACGATGATACTTATTATCTGGTATTTGTCTTTGCGTTCTATAATCGTATAAAATATCTTCATGAGCACATATATTTCTATAGTTTGCTAGTAAAGATATATATATTCCAAGTGTTTCCGCATCCATCTTATATAATTCAGCAATAAACATCCTATCATCTGATTTTAGTATGCTATAAAGTTCTGAAATAATTCCTAAAGATAAAACTTTTACTAAAATCCACATTGGAATATAACCATAATTATCAATATAATGCATTGTCGCAGTATGTTTACGACCATTCACTCTAATTTGCCTTTTCATCTTATTTAAAACATCTTTGACTTGACGAGTTTTAATAGCATCTTGAGTAAAATTTTTAGGATCTAAATAATCTTTTTCTTTATAACCATATTTTCTTGATAATTCATAACTAATAATAGATTTTAAATTATTTTCTACTACTAATATATACTTAAACATAATATTTCTAACTTTGCGATCAAATAAAAACATACCATATAATTCTTCAAAAGTGGTTCCCTTAATAAAAGTATTGTCTTTATCTGAGCGCATAAAAAGATGACGATATCCACTAACAAAGAAGTAGTTTTCTCTAATAAGAACTTCTTTTGCTTTTCTAATATCGTTTATCATTAACCCCTTAGATGATAGAATTTCAATTTGTTCGTCTAACGTTTTAAATATCTTACTTTTCATCTTACCACCTATTATTAATTATATCATATTAACCCTAAAATAAATATGTTTTTTTAGGTAATATTATAATAAACTAATTATCATAAAAGTAATTTGTCGTTGCTTCTAAAATGATATTTGCGACTTTTTGCTGATAAGAATTTTGTTTCAACAAATATCTTTCATTAGGATTAGAAATAAAACCAACTTCTATTAAAATACCAGGTCTTTCTACCCTTTTACTCAAATACAATGTTTGTTTTTTCTTATATTCTCTTTTAGTAGAAAGATGCTTTTTAAATGTTTCTTGAAATATTTTAGCAATTTCTTCATTCTCATTGTTTGTATCACTATAAAACATCTGCGCACCTTTCCAAGTACTTGAGGTTTCTGCATTTAAGTGAATAGATAAATATAAATCACAATTAGAACGATTAATGATATTTCCTCTTCTTGATAAATCACTTCTTTTTCTATTAATTGTATTTGGAACAGCTAAATCATAATCACCATATCTAGTTAAATAAACAATTGCTCCATTCTGTTCTAATACTTGCTGTGTTTTTTTAGCAATCTCCAAATTAATATCTGATTCCTTTAAATCCTTATAAATAGCTCCCGGATCAACACCACCATGACCAGGATCTAAATATATTACCTTTCCTAATAATATTATATCATTTGTTTTAGCATCTACAAAACTAACTATACTTATACTTACAAGAAACATAATCAAAATAAATAATCTATGTTTCATATCATCACCTATTTAAATATATGAATAATTTAAATATCTTTTTCATTTATTTTCATATTCATAATCTAAAAGATTACCTTTAGTTATTACTAGTTCCTTCATCTTATCCTTTTATACGATATGTATCAATTGTTCTTTGTACTGCTAGTGATGGATCAAACACTTCATCAATTCTTTCTTTTCCTAATCTAGCAAGCCATAATTTTATTGGTTCCGCATTCTTACTAGGTATAGCCTCTATTATTCTAAACATTCCTTCTATATCAACTACATCTGTTAATCTATATTTACCATCCTGAGATTTCAATTTCAATTAGTCACAATTTGTGACCAGTTCATTTACTTCTTTTTGAAAGTCTTGATTTCAACACATTCCAATAATGTCTAGCATCTTTACTTTCAGTTAAAGCTCCAACAATATCAACAACACTAATATAATATTTATCTTCATTCTTATCCCATATAGTTCTTATGGTTTTATTATGAAACAATTTATTTATTAAGTGCTTATTTTCTTCTTTCATATAATCACCTTCCTACTTATATTATTCGACGTAAGGAAAGCTTTTTCCTTTTTTATTTGTTTAAAAAAACAAAAAACTAATTCAAAAAATTGAATTAGTTTTTATCTCAAATAATTCTAAGTAGCAAGATTGGCGAAATAAATTTCGCTATCTAGCTACTATAGGACAAGACAAGCTTGCCCTCAACAAGAAATCAAAGATTTCTTACATACGTGCTCTTATTATCATTCTTTTCAAAACCTTATTTCTAACTTCGTATTACATTACTACAAATACTTAAGTCTAGATGACAGATTTTGAGATTTCGATAACTGGGCGCACACCGTAGTAGAAACCATCGTTGACGTTGAAGTAGTCAACGTAACCGTCGTAGCCCACGTACCAAGCGCTGCCCGCATAGTCCGCATAAGCAGAGCTTAGCCAGAAGCCATATGGTGGGTTGGATAAATTTCCATACAACCATGCTGGACATCCAACGTCATATTCTACACATCCTAACAAATCTATTGCTTCATCATGTGTTAACATTCGAGCTCTTGCATTTGTTCTTTCTATTGCGTATTGTCCTTGATCGTCTGCTAATGTATATGTTTTTGCTGGGATGTTTGTCCAACTACTTGTTTTACTTTCTAAGTAATTTAACGCTGTTAGTGGACCTTTTTCGTTTGTTGAACAATAATCTCCGGCTTCTCCACATCCATAGTCTTTTTCACTAATCCATGCTACTGTTTCTTCATCTACGTTTCTATCCATGATTAATGTTAATGTCCCTGTTGTAGCATCGTCTTTTACTACGTAGAATGTCTTCGCGTCTTCTTTATCGTTTACTTTAACTTGTACTGCTATTCCTGCTTTTATCGCATCTTCACTACATGTTTCGTTTGCATTTGTGATACATGTTGCTGTTGATGTAATTATTGGGTTTGCTGCTTTTTTATATTCACAGCTTCCTTCATATTTTGTTGTTGTGATTGCACTTTCGCTTGTTGCTTTTGTTACACAATGTGCTCCATTATTTACAGCAATAGCAACTTTTCCATCTTTTGTTACTGTTATTTTTCCATTTGTTGGAAGTGCCCCCTTAACTTCTAGTTTGTTTTCTCCAACAAATTCTCCGTTTGTTATTGTAAACTCTACATCTGAAGCCATTCCATTTTCTAATAGTGAACTTGCATAATACATCTCTCCTGCATCAATAAGTCCATATGCAGTATCTTCAAATGCACTTTCTCTTGCACTACTGATAATGTTCATTATTACTGGTACTGCAATAAGCGCTATAATTGCTAGTATCACTATTACTGCTAGTAACTCGATCAATGTAAACCCTTTATCTTTTCTCATATCTATCACCACCTATCGTTTCATTCTATTATCAGTTTAGCAGTTTTTTATTATTTTCTTTTGTTGTATTACTATTTGTTTTATACTTTTTTCTTTTTTCGACTTTTTTCTCTCTCTTTTTTACTGCTACTCTGACTTTATTTATTATACATTTTTATCTATCTTCAATTTGTTTTATAACATAAATATTTCAACAAAAAAATCGTAGTGAACAGACTACTTCATTTTCAATTTCTTTACTAGTGAATTCATCATCTACGATATAGTATTCCTTAAAGTTACCTTTAAGAGGAAAAACACTTGTTTTCTTTAGCTTTTATTTACTAACCTTAGTCCAGTAAAACGTAGTTTTAAAGAAATCTGGGCGCACACCGTAGTTGTTGTCATTGTTGACGTTGTTGTTGTTAACGTTACCGTCGTTGTTCACGTTCCAAGCGTTGTTAGCATTGTCCGCATTAGCAGAGCAACAATAAACAAAAACCCGAGTAAATACATTACAGCATTTTCCCTATAATATATAACTAATATAGTTATATATGAAGTTATATTAAGTTTTATACATTATTTTTTTATCTATTATCATAACTTCTGAACCAATAAGGTCATATTTTTTTTCATATTTATTTAAAGTATTAGCGACTAGTTTTTTAGTATGCCCATAACTTAAATGTCCCAAATAACTACCCTTGACTTGTAGAAATTTTTCATATGGAATAACATTTTGTTCAACTAAACTATTTAACTTTTTAATTTTTCTTTTAAATCTTTTTTTTGTTTGATTTTTTACTTTCATAATCACTTTATTGTTTTTTATCATATATTTAAAACCTAAGAATTCAAAAGGTTCTTTATGATTATAAATGCGTGTTTTTTTGTTTAACTCTAGTTTATATTTATCAAGTATTTTTTCTATTTCTTGTAAACAATATTCTAAATATTTTTTATCTTCATGAATTAAAATTCCATCATCCATATATCTTATATAATACTTAATTTTTAATTTTTCTTTTATATAGTGATCTAATTCATTTAAATATGTAATTGCGAAAACTTGACTAGACATATTTCCTATTGGAAGCCCTTTCCCTTTTTTGTATTCAGGAAGGCTATTTATTTCTTCAATTAGTTTTTCTTTATCCTGGGCCTTACTATTTAAAATTTTATTGATTTCATGCTGTTTTACTTTTTGTATAGTCTTATTAACATATTCTTCATTAGTACTATCAATTATTAAATCAAATATGTTAATTACTTCCTTATCTTTGATTTTTGTTCTAACAAGTTTTTTTATAATATCATGATCTAAATTAAAAAAATATTTAGAAATATCAAATTTTAAAACATAAAAAGGTTTGTTTTTTACTTCATTTAAATATTTTTTTAAAAGTTGTATTCCATAATGCGTTCCTTTTCCTTTTCTGGTTGCTATATTTTGATCAATTAATGATTTATCAAAAACATTTATCATAAAATATTCACTTACAACATGATTAATAATTTTATCAATAATATTTTGTGACATTATTAATCTAAGTTTTGGTTCTTTTATTAAAAATACATTATATCTGCCTGGTACATACTCTCTACGTTCTAGAAGCGTTTTAATATAAATCATATTAGATACATAATAATTATCAAATTTTTCTAATTTCTTTTTATTTTTAGTATTAATTCTAACTCTATGGTCATATACTTTTTGAATTTTTTGGATATCAATTATCTGATTGTATAGATTGTTTTTCCTTTTCATTTTTCATCCAAGTATTTGTCATTTTATTAATTTCTAATAAATGTCTTCCTACTACTTCATACTTTTTAAAACTTATTAATTTCTTATCTAAACTTACTTTTATATAATAATTGATCATGCGTATTCTAACTATTAAATCTTTCATATATTTATCATTTTTATGGACATTTGCTTTATAAACTAATTCCAATAAATCATAACAACTATCCATAATTTTGTTTTTTAATATTACTTCTGTATGTGGATAATTACAAATAGCCTTTTCAATATATTCAATAGTCTTTTTTATTCGTGTTGCAATTAATAATTTATCTTGCACAAAAGTTCCTCAATTTCATTTAAGACTGTTTTTAAATTAGAATTACCTAAATTAGCTTTTAACACTTCATATATTTTATTAATCCTATTTACAAAAATATCATAGTTATCTAATCTAAAACTATATTTACTATAAGAGTTATTCTTATATTTATATTTCTGTATATTATCATCATTAACAATCAGATAATTTATATGTTTGTTTTCTAATGCTTTTTCAATTTTTGAAAGACTTGTAATAGGAAAACCAACTTTAATTAAGTTGGTTGTTTCTTTTATTTTATAATTAAATAATCTATTCATAACAATAGCATCATCATTTAAAGATAAATAGAAGCTCCCACATTTGATAAGAATTATGTAATCCTTATAAATTTCTTTATAAGTATTGTATTTTTCTTTTAACACTATATAACCTCCAACTTAAAATAAAACATACAACATACTACTTAATCTAAAATGCTTACTTCTATCACCTTCCTACTCTTTATATATATTATCACAAAAGTTCACTAATTGCTACCGTTTTAACAAATATTTGTACAAAAAAACGATTTGATTTTTATTTCAAATCGTTTTAAGGAGTAGTACATTTGCTTCCATCACTTATCATACAATCAACGCAGTTTAATAAAGTCGGACTTTCATCAGGGGCCACTATACCAACTACAAATTGAACAACAGTAACAACTAGAAAAACAACAGCACCAGCAATCAATCTTTTAATAAATTTACCTTTGGCATCCGCCATTTTCTTTTCATCACTTGCGATAGTTGCTTGTAACATGTCTATCATACCCATAACTATTAAAACAAGAGGGACTGCAATTTTTATTAATGTCACAATCGATCTAGTGATAACTGGCAATTGACTTGGAATGTTAGAATTACCACATTTTACAAGATCATTCGGATCTAAACAACCCCAAAATTCATCCTCTATATAAGAACTATTTGCACAAGCCAGTGTTGAAATAGAGTTCAATTGCATTTGCTTGTGCTGATTTAAATCAACTTCTTTTGCTGAAACACTTTCCACAAATAATATAGTTAACATCAATGTCATTATCATAAATATCTTTTTCATACTTTTCACCTATTAAAATTATATCACATTTATATTTATTTTAAAATAAAGTTTTATTATTTAAATATAGTAAATGGATACCTATTAGGAATTTTTATTTCAAAAGTAAGTTTTTCATTAGTAATAGGATGATAAAATGCTAATTTTGTTGCATATAAAGCAATTTGTACTTTTTTAGCATTTTTATTATATCTTTGATCTCCATATAAAGGATATCCTCTAGAAGAAAACTGTACCCTAATCTGATGTGATCTTCCAGTAATTAAGTTTACTTTTACCAGTGATAAATTATTTTTTGAAGATACTAATTCATATTCTAAAACCGCTTCTTTACCATTTTTATCTACTTTAGTGGTATTAGTTTTAGAATTCTTTAATAATTTATCTTTTAAAATTCCTTTTTCTTGCACTATATTACCTTCTAAAACCGCAAAGTATTCTTTTTCAAACACTTGATTTCTTATTTGTTTACTTAATCTAGACGATGCTTTACATGTTTTAGCAAATACCATCACTCCACCAACAGGTCTATCCAAGCGATGAACTAAACCTAAATACACATTACCTGGTTTTTGATACTTTTCTTTTAAATACTTTTTTAAAATTGATAATAAATCTTCATCATTACTATCATCTAGTTGAACTGGAATATTAGGTTTCTTTTCTACTACTAACAAATGATTATCTTCATATAAAATATTAATCATTAGCTTCCCATCTTCCATAGATACCACATGGTAAAACTAAATTATTATCCGTAATTGGAAGTCCAATTTCACCAGCCTCAATAAGTCCTGCATATTTAGGCTCTAGTGTTGTTTTTAATATATTTAATAAAACAGTACTAGATATACCTGTAGTATAAGCATTAATTAAGAAAAACAATGGTTTATCACTTAAAATTTTAAGACAAGCATTAATTAAATTATATAAATTATGTTCAAATTTCCAAACTTCACCATTTGGTCCACGTCCATAACTTGGAGGATCCATAATAATAACATCATATTTATTTCCTCTTCTTGCTTCTCTTTCTACAAATTTTAAGCAATCATCAACAATAAATCTAATTTTATTATTTTCAAGACCACAAAGACGCATATTCTCTTTAGCCCATTCAGTCATTCCTTTAGATGCATCTACATGCACTACTTCAATTGCTCCTGCTTTAGATGCTGCCATTGTAGCCCCACCAGTATATGCAAATAAATTTAAAACTTTAATTGGTCTATTAGCATTTTTTATTTTATTCATAGAAAAATCCCAATTAGCGGCTTGTTCGGGAAATAATCCAGTATGTTTAAAATTTGTTGGACTTACTTTAAAAGTTAAGTCTTTATATTTTATAGTCCAAAACTCTGGTAATTTAGTTTTAAAATCCCAATAACCTCCACCTTTAATAGAACGATGATAAAAGCCATCGGGATTTTTCCAAAGTTCATTATATTCAATAGGCCACATAGCTTGTGGGTCTGGTCTTCTAAAAACTACATTTCCCCAGCGTTCTAATTTTTCACCATTACCTGCGGATATACACTCATATTCTTGCCATTCATTACTTATTTTTATCATATAATCACATCCAAATTTATTATATCAAAAAAACATAGTTTTAACTACGTTATATTTTATTTATAGCATCTTTTATTATATCAATAGATTTTTGAAGACGTCCTTCTTCTGATTTATTTAATTTGACGTATACTTTTTCACGGACTCCATTTGCATTAATAATAGCAGGAAGACCCACAAAAACATTATTGGTCTCATCATAAGTAGAAACTGTAATAATACTATTTTCATCACCTAATATAGCATTAGTAATTCTAACTAAACACATACCAATACCATAGTAAGTGGCTCCTTTTCTATTTATAATATCATAAGCTGCATCTCTTACATCTACATATATTTTATCTAGTTCTTCTTCTGTTAAAAATTCTTTAATATTTTGTAAACCTACACTAGCATTACTCCAAGGAACAAATTCACTATCACCATGTTCTCCTATTACATATGCATGAATATTTTTTGGATTTACATTAAGTTTATCTCCTATCATATATCTAAGTCTGGCTGTATCTAAACTAGTTCCAGAACCAATAATTTGATTATGAGGAAGATTAGAGTATTTCCAAGTTAAATAAGTCATGATATCTAAAGGGTTTGTTGCAACTAAAAAAATACCATTAAAACCACTATTCATAACTTCAGTTATAATACTTTTAAATATTTTACTATTTTTATGAATTAAATCCATTCTTGTTTCTCCAGGATTTTGATTAGCTCCAGCTGCAATACAAACTATTTTAGCGTCTTTACAATCACTATAATCCCCTGCTTTTATTTGCATTTTAGTAGGAGCAAAAGCTAAACAATGATTTAAATCCATAGCTTCACCTATAATTCGTTCTTTATTTAAATCAATTAAAACTAATTCCTGTACGTTACTTCTTTGATTTAAGAGTGCATAAGCATAACTCATTCCTACATTACCACAACCTATTATTACTACTTTATTATTCATATTATCACCATTTTTATTATATCCTATTATTTTATTTAATACAATTATTCAAAAAAAATAAAAAAGTATAATCAATGGATTATACACTTATATATATTAATTTGACTATTTCATAGCTATAAATATAATAAAAGAAATTAAATCTATTACCAATATTATAACAAAGCATACCCCAAGCCATTTTGATGCATTAAGAACTGATCCAGTTAGTTTTTCAGTGTTACTAACTTTTTGTATAACTAAGTTAGTTATATCATTATCAGTTAAATTATCTAAACTAATTTTAAATATTTTAGATAGTTCTTTAGCTTGTTTTATATCTGGTGATGTTTCATTAAGTTCCCATTTTGATATTGTTTGCCTTGTAACCCCCAATTTTTCTGCAAGTTGTTCCTGTGAAAGATTTGCCTTTTTTCTTAATTCTAAAATTTTATGACCTATTTCCATAATATATCTCCTTTCACTACAATCTTACATTTAAAACTTTCATACTTCTACCAATTATAGTTTGAACATACGCAAATTTTTTTAACATTTTAAAAAATTATTTGTTAGGGGTTGTATATTTTACCATTGGTGTCTTTTTGTATTTCATATCCATATTCAAAAATATATGACATACTAAATATAATTAATATTTCTAAAATGCTTATTAATTCTATTGGATTTTCTGAAGAAGATATTCCAACTGCTAAATTAAAAATAATTCCCGAAATAGGTGAAATAATAATTAAAGCAATAATTAAATAAGAAATTTTTTTGATAAAAGCCACATTATCTAAAGTAAAGGGGGTTATATTATTTTTGATATTATTGAATAATTTTTCAACGTAACTTAGTATAATTATCATAAGAATAATATCAACTAGTAGAAAAATCATACCTATTTCAACATAACATACTATCTTAAAATTAGAATTATCCAAAAACATTTGAACAACTTCATTTTCTAAAATATCACCATCAAATTCACCAATTATTACATCATATATTTTTATCTTGTTTTTATCAATTATTTTGATATTTTCTGTTTTAAAAATTATTTCATTATTTTTAACTTCTACATTATTAACTATATAAGGAACTAATAACATTGTTAATATAATAAATGGTATTGCAACTTTTAAAATAATAGAGCCTATTTTCCCTATCATTTCAATTATAGTACTTAATATCTTTACTTCTTTTTGTTTTTTTTCATTAAACTTAACTGCCTTCATAATTATTTCTTCATCTAACGAAGTAATATCGCTCATATCATTATGAACCAAATCATTTATTTTACAATTAAAAATTTTGCACAATTCTAAAATATTATTCATTTCAGGATATGATTCACCATTCTCCCATTTTGAAACTGATTGTCTTGTAACATTTACTTTTTCAGCTAATTGTTCTTGTGACATTTTTTTATTTTTTCTTATTTTTCTTAAATTATCTCCAAACTTCATTAGACTTTCTCCTTTCTTACTTTAAGTTTAGTAATCTATTTAATTATTGACAACCTATTTTGTGTTGCTTTTTATATTTGCAACTAAAACATTACATTAATATTATAACACGAAAAAAACCAAATCTATTTATAGACTTGATTTATAAAAACAAATTAATTATTACTAATTTTTTTCTTTCTAATCACTATAACACTTATTAATCCAATTAAAGAAATTACTAACAAGATAATACTTGTTCCTACATTATCATTCGTTTGTGGATTTTCAGGTGAGGAAATAGACGATGAAATTATTTCCCACTGTGCATAAAATGTCCTATTGCTATCAATTCCTGATTCAGCTAAAATAAGTTCTAATTTTGTGCCACCAGTCTTTTCTGTATAATAACCCAAAAATTTATAACCTTCTCTAGTAGGTGTTTCTAATGCACTTTCCATTCCTATTTCCCATTTTTCAATAGTTAAAGTATCACCAGTTGTAAAATTCCCACCATTTGCATCAAATATAACTTTATATTTTTCATTGTTAAAAACTAAAATTGTGCTGCCTATTGAAACATTATAATCCCCTAAAGTCCTTCCGTTTTCCATTTCGTTATCGTCAAATATTAATTTTTGATTTTCAGGTAAAAAACTATTATCTAATTGATAGATTTTTTCTTTTACCGCTTCTATTGTATCAGATGATTCCACTTCTAAAGTTATTTGTCCTATAGATGGTTTTTGTACAACTATTTGCATAGCACTTATTTTTGGTATATAAATAAATACAAAGAAGAATATAATAAATGGGATTATTTTATATTTTTTCACATTAATCACATCCTTATTCTGTTTATATTATAACACAAAAAATCAAATCTATAATAACTCTATTTGAAAACATTAATTTTATCTTTATTTTTTATAATATTAAATATAAATACTTGATAGTACTTAAAAGTCTAAGCTAACTTTTAAAATCATTAATACTCAAATAAGGTATATCCATCTGAACTATAATATTGAATTGTATCATTATATTTACAATACTTACCATTATGTGGCTCAATAATAACTTTATATATTTTCCCGTCAACTATTTCAGCTCTAAATTCACATTCTTGAACATCATTCATAAATACACCAAGATCAACATTAAAATCATCATATTCTGCTTTTGTTACTTCTTTGCTATAAGAACCATCTACACGATAAATTATGTAAATACCTTCTTGTTTGTCTTCTTTAATAGTATTATTTTCACAAAAACTTCTAGTCTTCACAATCTGTTTTTTGCCATAAATATCACTACTAAGAGCATCAACTATATTTTCAACAGTTGTTTCTTCAAAAACAAATCCATTTTTATCTAAATATATGAGATTTGGAATTTCATCTACTTTTAATAAATTTATAGAAGTTAAATCAAACCTATAATCATTACAATTCATTGTGGTACTATAATAAATATTTTTTGAAAGGTATTCATCACCATCTATAAATTCTAAATACTCAACCCCATTTACATACATATAATATGTAGGATTTCTAAATAATCCTAATTCTACCTCACTTTTTGTTTTTAAACCAAACTTATTTAGTACTCTAGCAATTCCATCTAAATTAGGAATTATATTATCATATTTTGTTAAATATTTAGCCATGCCTTTTGAGGTAATAGAAAATCCTACCAACAAATTTTTTTTAATATAACATTCAAGTTCTTCGCCAACTAATACACACTCATATATTTTTCCATAATCTTTATCTTGTTTTAATTCATTCCATAATTTTATACTATATTTTTCCTTAGAACTTTGTTTTTTTATTTTGTCGTTATTAATAACTTCATTTAATAATTTCTCGCCTTCCTGTTTATCAATTACCTCTACTAAAATATGTTTTTTATCACTAACAAAAGAAAAATTCTTATACACTTTCACTTTAGCTTTATTAACATTATATTTATGTTCTTTTAAATAATTATAAATATAATCAACAGAATCAATTAAATTCTTACCAATTACATTCAATTCATCATATACTTTTATACAATCATCATTTAAACAGCCCACTGATATAACTTTATTGTCTCTTACTTCTAACACAAATTTAGGATTTATTTCTAAAAAAACATAGTTAATTTCTTCTGTTTTTAATTCTTCTAATTTACTAGTTATTTTTTCATCATTAATCTTCATTAATTGTTTATTTATTAGATTAAATATGATAATAGCACTTATTATACCAACTATTAAAAGAAAAACATATTTTTTTGAATTCTTTTTTTGATTGGTGTTATTATTTTTTTTCACAAACCAACACACTCACTTTCAAATTATGATTTATCTATCAGTTACATTATAACATATATTTTGAAAAAAATTAGAGTATTGCAATGACAAGCTTCTAGGTTATATAAAAGTTTGAGCAACACTGTATATGGCTTATGATAAAAGTTAAAAACTAAATTTAGACAAGCAAAAAAGCCTATTTATAGGCTTTTGAAACATTGAAATATGTAATTCTTAACGTTTTGAGAATTGTGGTGCTCTACGAGCTGCTTTAAGTCCTGGTTTTTTACGTTCTTTCATACGTGCATCTCTAGTAATAAATCCAGCTCTTTTTAAAATTGTTCTAAAGCTATTTTCACTACCAGCATTTGGTGCATCATATTCAAGTAAAGCTCTAGCAATACCTAAACGAATAGCTCCTGCTTGACCAGAGAACCCACCACCGTTAACTTTTACTTCAATATCAAATGTATTTTCTGTATTTGTTGCTACTAAAGGTTGTTTTAAATCCATTACATTAGTTTCATATGGGAAGAATTCATTTACATCTACACCATTAACAGTTATTTTACCTTTTCCAGGTACCATTCTAACTTGTGCTACAGAAGATTTTCTTCTACCAGTTCCAATATATAATTTTTCCATTTAAAACCCTCCTAGTCCATCTTTAGCTCAGTTGGTTTTTGAGCCATATGTGGATGATTTTCTCCTTCATAAACAAATAATTTTTTATACATTTGACGTCCTAAACGACCTTTTGGAAGCATTCCTTTAACGGCTCTTTCAACCATTTCAACAGGATAATTTTCCTTCATAACACGTGCTGTTCTTTCTCTTAATCCACCAGTGTATCCACTATGATTGTAGTAGATTTTTTTGTCTAATTTGTCACCAGTTAAATTAACTTTTGAAGCATTAACTATAATTACATTATCACCACAATCAATATGAGGTGTAAATGTAGCTTTATGCTTCCCGCGAAGAATATGTGCAACTTTACTAGCTAAACGACCTAATGCAATACCATCAGCATCGATAACATACCAGTTACGTACAACTTCTTCTTTTTTTTGCATATAAGTATTTTTCATATTTTTTTCCCTTTCTTTTTTATATTTTAAGTAGATTTTCCCAGGATCCACTTAATGGGATTTATAAAATGTACCAGTTAAAATTGTACTAAAAAACTCAAAAAAAGTCAATGTTTTTTATATCTTTTCTTAAGTTTATGCAGTTATTTTGTCAATTAATCTAATATTTCATACTTAATCAAAATAAATTTATTATTTTTCTTTTCAAAAGTATAAGAATATTTGATTGACTTTTCAGAATATTCTTCATAATTGGCTTCATATTTTTTAATTATATCATCAATAGATAGTTCTGGTTCATTTTCAAACAAAACTGTACTCTCATCAGACATTACAGAACTGTAAGCTGTATTTAAATTATTAATAAATAATTTGTTTACTGTTAATTTATATTGATTATTACTGATGGTTAAAGACAAAGGTTTATTATAAGCAGCCCCATAAGCGAAAGTTGACCCACCATGTCCTGGATGATTAACTTTTTGATATATTCCAGTCTCTTTATTATAAGATATAAGTGTTTTTCCACAATCACAAATAATATCTTGATGGTCTACTTCCTCATCGCCAAAAACTTTTAAAAACAACTTCTCAATCTTTTGCTTAGATACTCCTTTAGAAAAATCATTAGTATCATTTAAATGAAAGTAAGCATACGTTAGCTTTTTTTGAATATCTATTTCTTTAAAATCTAAAGTCATTTTAAATTGATCAAAAATGTTCAACTGATAATCACTAATAATAGTAAGTAAATAATCGGTTGTTATTTGATTATTCTCCTTTGAAACACTTTCTAATTCTTGTTCCAAAGTACTATTGTTATCCATGGTTTCATGTGTCTTTAAAAATGATTTTATTAACAAAAAACTTTCTACACCTATAATTATTACACAACAAATACTAATTATCATTTTACTTACTTTATTCATACTACTCTCCTTTATAATATACATTACTTAAATATAGACCATTAGGTAAAGCTGTTATTCCCGCTTCTTTTCTATCTTTTACTTCAAATAACCTTAATACTTCTGATGGTTCTTTTTTTGATAATCCTATTTCAATTAATAAACCAACCATATTTCTAACCATATATCTTAAGAAGCCATTACCAACAAATTTAATAATTAATATATCATCTTGTTTATTAATTTCTGTTTTATATATAGTTCTAACATAAGTTTCTTTATTATCTTCTGGTGTAGTAAAAGAACTAAAATCATGTTGACCTTCTAACAAATACAAAGTTTCTTTTATTTTGTCTATGTTTAAAGGCTGATTACATTGATAAACATAATTTACTTCTAATGGATTATATTCTCCAATATTAATTTTATAAATATATTCTTTTTTTATAACATCAAAACGAGCATGAAAATTTTCATCTACTTCTTCAACAGATTTAATATATATATCTTGAGGTAATAATGAATTTAGTGAATGCTTAATTTTAGAACATTCTAATCTATTATTTAAATCAAAGTGGGCTTTTTGATTTAAAGCATGTACTTTGCTATCTGTTCTTCCAGAGGCATGTATTAACACTTTATTATTACTATTAATTTTAGTTAAAGCATCTTCTATAACACTTTGAACAGTAATTAAATTAGGTTGTTTTTGATAACCATTATAGTTAGTTCCATCATATGAAAATGTCATTAAATATCTCATATATACCTCTTTTCTATAAGTATCTATAAATAACTAACACTAATATAGTTAAATGAATTAAAACCATATAACTATCAAAGAAATGCCATTTATTAATTCTAAAATTTGTTCTTTTAGCATTAACACTATAAAGACGTACTGTCATAGCATCTGCTAAATTATCAGCTTTTTTTAAAGTAATAATAAACATAGGTATAATCATTGCTTTAATTGCAATAAATTTTCCTTTTAAATTAGAATTATAATAATCAATACCTCTACTAGCTTGAGATTTTAAAATTTTATTTCCTTGATCAATAATAGTAGGAATAAAACGAAGCGCTAAAGAGATAGATAGAGCCATTTTATTAACTGGAATTCTAATTATTTTAAGTGGCGCTAATAACAATTCTAAACCATATGTGATTTCTGTTGGTGGTGTTGTTAATGTTAATAAAGTTGTATAAATGACTATTAATATTAATCGTAACATAGTCATAATTGTAGTAATTTTATCTATTTGAAAAATTAAGTTTATAATTAATATAAATAACAAAATATATTTTAAGCTAAATATACTTTTAAAATATATTCTTCTAGGTACCTTAGACATTTCTGCCATTAAAATAGCAATTAAACCTAACAAAATCATTAGTTTTATATCATTACATATAAATATCATAATAATAAATGATAGAGTACAAATTATTTTGGATAAAGGATGCATCAAATGAATTTTAGATTTTTGTTTATAATATCTACCTAATACAAAATTATTTAGCATATCTATATATATCCTTTATCAAGTCATTTATATCATCACGATATCCAATTTTTATATTTTTATTTTCTAAAACTAATTTTTCAAATTCAATGATTTTTGGTGGAATTAAACCATAATTTAACAGTTCTTCACTCGTAAATACTTGATATTTATCTCCTTCTAAGACTAGTTTACCATTATCTAAAACAAAGATATAGTCACTAATTTGGTGCAATAAATCAACATCATGAGTAATAACAATAATTGTTTTATCATACTTTACTTTTAATAATCTAATTAAATTAATAAGATTTTTTTTACTTGAACTATCTAAACCAATTGTAGGTTCATCTAAAATAACTACCTTAGGATTAAAGGCCAAGACAGAAGCGATTGCTACTTTACGCATCTCACCACTACTTAGTTTAAAGGTATCACGATTTAAGTAGCTGTCATCTAATCCTACCATATTTAAAGCTTCAATACATCTATTATCAATTTCATCTGCTTTAATATCAAAATACTTCATTCCAAATTTTATTTCATCTTTAACCTTTAAATTAAAAAATTGTTCTTCAGGAAACTGAAATACTAATCCAATATTAACTCTTAAATTATTAACATTTACAATTTTTTTATCTTTTTGAATGATAAATTCGTCCACTTTAATATTTCCACTTGTTGGTATTAATAAAGCATTTAAAAGTTCTACTAGAGTAGTTTTTCCACTTCCACTTCTACCAATAATACCATTTATTTGCTTTTCTTTAATAGCTAAATCAATATTACTTAATGCTTTTTTCTTTATTGGTGAATTAGGATTATAGGTATAACTAACATTATTAAATTTTATTTCCATATTTCATTCACCATCTCATTCATATCAAATATTAAATGGTCTATTAAACCATAATACATTAGTTTTATTGATAGAGAAACCATAAAAGGTAATTCTAAATTTAGTTTATTAAACGTTTTTTCTTCTAATAAAACTTCTTCTTTAGGCCCTTTTAATATGATTTTTCCATCATCTAACAAAAGAATTTCTTCTCCATATAATATTTCATCCATATCATGTGTAATATTAATAATAGTCATATTTTTGTTTTCATGAATATCATCTAAGATATTATATATTTGTTTCCTAACTCTTATATCAACCATAGTGAGTGCTTCGTCTAAAATTAAGATTTTAGGTTCATGAACTAAAGCAGAAGCAAGGGATACTAGTTGTTTTTCACCACCACTCAAACTATGAGGTTCTCTTTCTAATAAATGACTTATCCCTACATAATTAGCTATTTCTTTTACTTTTCTTCTTATATCTCTTGGTTTCATTTTTAAGTTTTCTAATGAGAACGCAATATCATCCATAACTGTTTCAGCTATAAATTGATTATCTGGATTTTCAAAAACTATTCCTATCTTTTTTCTTATTTCTTTCAAATTTTCTTTATTTAAAACTAAGTCATCAATTTTTATTTCACTATCACATTTTAGTAACCCTAAAAGTATTTTTATTAAAGTGCTTTTACCACTACCATTTTGTCCAATAATACTTATAAAAGCGCCACTTTTAATTTGTAAATTAAAATTTTCAAAAATTATTTTATCATCATATTTGAAATTTAAACCTTTTATATCAATAATATTCATAATATCGCCTCTACATTTATATTATATTGGTTTTTGAATGAAAAAACAAGACTAACATAAAACAGAAAGTACACCAATTAGGAGTAAAATTATATATTCACTTTTAAAATGCTTTAAAATATGAGAAGAAGTGAATAGAAGGTGTATAGTAGTATGATGTTAAGAATTAAAGATTTACGTGAAGACCATGATTTAACACAACAAGAGGTTGCTAAAATATTAAATTGTGCCCAACAAACTTATTCAAAATATGAATTAGGACAATTAAAAATAGATATTACTAGTCTTATAAAACTTGCGGATTTTTACAATGTTAGTTTAGATTATATAGTAGGAACAACAGATAAAAAGAAATTTAAAAATAAACAGTAATTACACTGTTTATTTTTGTTTACTTTTTTGAATTTTATATGCAATCATTAATTTTAATTTAGTCGGACTTATGATACTTAAAAATCTAGTTATTTTCATAAACATAGATGGTACTATTATTAATTTACGTTTAAACATTTGTTTTATAGCATATGAAGCAACATCATAACTTTGTAAACTTTTAACAGAAAAAGAAACATTTGCGACATTATTAAACTCAGTATCAACAGGTCCTGGACATAGAGCGCCTATATAAACATGGCTATTTTTTCTTCTTAATTCTTCATAAATAGCTTCTGTTAAATGTAATACATAAACTTTTGTAGCATAATATGTAGCCATTAAAGGCCCTGGTTGAAAAGCAGCAGATGAAGCTACATTTAAAATATGTCCTTTATCCTTTTTCACAAAATCTTTTAAAAATAACTTTGTTAAAATATGAACTGCTTTAATATTTAAATCTATCATATCTAGTTCTTTATCTAAATCAGTATCATCAAAAGACCCAAACAAACCAAAACCAGCATTATTTATAACAATGTCAATATCCTGTTTTTTTACTTTATTATATAATTTCATACAATTAAAAGTACTAGAAATATCCATAGAAATAATTTCTACTTCTGTTTTTAATTCTTTTTTTAGTTTTTCTAAACGATCCTTTCTGCGAGCTACTAAAATTAAATCATACCCTCTATTACTAAGGATTCTAGCCATATCAGCGCCTATCCCAGAACTTGCACCTGTAATTAAAGCCTTCATTAAATCATCTCTTTCTATCAAAATTATATAATATTCTATTTTTTTATTCAAGAAAAAAACACCTAAGTGTTTTAATCAATTACATATGGACTTTCTAATGTACCATTTCCTTTTTTATAATTAACTTCACCAGATACGTTTAATACTAATCTAATGACAGAATATGTTCTAGCTTCTATTGATTGTGGTAAATAATCAATATAATAAACATTTGAAGTGCTATCCATATCCGCAGTAAGTGTCCAAAAACTACGTTCATAACCATATAAATAGTTATAATTAGTACATTGTCTTGTTTTTAAACTGGTACATCCATTATCTAAACTTGGCACTAAATATTCATTAACTTGAAGTAATCCAAGTGGTAAATATTCTTGAGTTTTTGTTTTACATTCAGTACTACCATCTTTATTTGTATCAGAATCTTTTCTTTTTCCTATACATAACTGTTTAGGTATAATTTTTGCCTTATCAGTGGCAGAAAAAGTGTCTCCGTTATATATTTCTTCTAAATCATCCTTAATTCTACTAACCTCAAAGTCATTAATTCCTGAAGAACTTTTGTTATCAGAATTATAACGATTATCCCAATCTCTTTGTTCAAAAAAATCTTCTTGAATTAATCTAATTTCATTATCTTTAGTGATTTTTAAAATTCTCCATGTTTTTCCAGCAAAAGAAACATAGTTATTTAACTTTTCTCCTCTATACACATATTCACCATTCATTTCATATAAACCATCACCAGTTGTAACAATATTACTTTTTGCAGTGATTTTTTTAACTAAATTTTTAGTAGTATAGTCTCCACCACAATTTAACCTAGGAACAAAAGTATAATATTCTCCATTTTTTAAAACAACGATTTTTCCAGAACAATGAACATTATCATCAGTATATTTTTCAAGTTCTTTCATATGTCCTGTATTAATAAGTTCATCTACATCAAGTTCTTTAGTTGCTACATCATCATCAGGTAATAAATGGGGATTTTGTTTATAATAAGCTTCAGCTGCACTAACCATTTTATCCTCTATTTTATCAAATGATAATTTATTACCGTTAATTAATTTTACTATCCATATTATTATAAAAATAAATAGTACTATAGCAATCCCTATGATAGCAAATTTAATTAATTTTTTTTGCATTTCTGTTAAATTCTTTAAATTCATATTAACCCTCCAATTATTAATATTATAACATTTTAATTATTTAGATACAATATGATTTAAATAAAAAAAGATGCTTACTTTGCATCTCCTTCTACGAATTCTATTATAGCCATTAACGCATCGTCTCCACGACGTTCGTCTAATTTTAAAATTCTAGTATATCCACCATTTCTATTTGCATAACGAGGAGCTAATTCATTAAATACTTTTTTAACTGCTTCGTTATCATTTTGTAAGAATGCTAATGCATTTCTACGTGCAACTAAAGTTCCTTTTTTACCATATGAAATCATCTTTTCAGCGAATTTACGAACTTCTTTAGCTCTTGTTTCAGTTGTAGTGATTTTTTCATTCATGATAAGATCTTTAGTTAGATTGGCAAGCATACTTCTTCTATGTTTGTTAGTACGTCCTAATTTTCTATAAGCCATTATTTTTCCTCCTAACTACTAGTCTTCATCACGGAATTTAAGTCCCATATCTTTAATTTTGTCCATAACTTCTTTTAAAGATTTTTTACCTAAATTACGTATTTTCATCATTTCTAATTCAGATTTTTCAACTAAGTCTCCTAATGTATTAACATTAGCTCTTTTTAAACAATTATATGCTCTTACTGAAAAATCTAAATCTTCAATTGAAGTTTCTAATTTTTTAAGTTTACTATCTTCTTGTTTAGCAGACATAATACCTGTTGTATCAGCTAGTTCACTTAAATTAGTAACAATATTTAAATGTTCTATTAATATTTTAGCACCTAAAGCCATTGCTTCTTCTGGTTTTAAAGAACCATTTGTGAATACTTCCATAATTAATTTATCATAGTTAGCATCTTGACCAACACGAGCATTATCTACTTCATAACTAATTCTTTCAATTGGAGAATATAATGCATCAATCGGAATAAATCCGATTTTTTCATTTTCAACAAATTTTTTGTTATCGTGAGATGGAACATATCCACGACCACTTGCTACGATCATTTCCATGCTTAATTTTCCACCTTTAGCAACTGTTGCGATAACTTGATCTTTGTTAATAATTTCAACATCAGCATCTGTTTTAATATCTCCTGCTGTTACAACACCTTCTTTATCAGTTGATAAAGTAATTATTTTGTTTTCTTCAACATTTTTCTTTATAACAATACTTTTTAAATTTAAAACAATTGAAGTAACGTCTTCTACTATACCCTCCATTGCTTGGAATTCGTGCATAACACCGTCAATTCTAACAGCAACAATAGCACTACCTGGCATATTTGATAACATTACTCTTCTAAGTGCATTACCAATAGTTGTTCCGAAACCTCTTTCTAAAGGTTCTAATTCAAATTTTCCATAATTATTGTTTTCAATATATTCAGTTATTTTATACATTGGTTTTTCAAAGTTTAACACTTTTCCACACTCCTTTTCTTTTATCCACGAGGACGTTTTGGTGGACGACATCCATTATGTGGGATAGGCGTTACATCAGAAATTGAAGTAATTTCTAATCCTGCAGTTTGTAAAGAACGAATAGCTGTTTCACGTCCTGAACCTAAACCTTTAACAAAAACTTCTACTTTTTTCATACCCATATCACAAGCAGCTTTACCAGCAGCTTCTGCAGCCATACCAGCAGCAAATGGAGTAGATTTTTTACTTCCTTTAAATCCTAAAGTTCCAGCTGAAGCCCAACTAATAGCATTTCCTTCAGTATCACTAATTGTAACAATAGTGTTATTGAATGTTGAATGAATATATGCTTGACCAACTGGTACATTCTTTTTAACTTTACGTTTTCTTGGTTTATAAGCCATATATATAACCTCCTTAATCTAACGATTATTTTTTCTTATTAGCAACTACTTTACCTTTACCTTTACGAGTTCTAGCATTACGACTAGTACGTTGTCCTCTTACAGGTAAACCTCTTTTGTGTCTAACACCTTGATAACAGTTGATTTCCATCTTAGTTTTAATATTCATTGTAACTTCACGACGTAAATCACCTTCAGTTAAATATTTGTTAACTTCATCACGAATACGACCTAATTCATCATTATCAAGTTCGCCAGCTTTTTTATTAACATCTACTTTAGCATCTTTTAAAATTTGATTTGAAAGACTTCTTCCTATACCATAAATATAAGTTAAAGCTATTTCGATTCTTTTATTATTTGGTATATCTACACCCTTAATACGTGCCATATGGTCACCTCCTATTAACCTTGTCTTTGATTATGTTTACGATTAACACATCTGATTTCTATTCTTCCGTTACGTTTAATTTTTTGACATTTGTCGCATATTTTTTTAACTGATGCTCTTACTTTCATATTATCCCTCCTACTATTATTTTCGGTAAGTAATGCGCCCACGTGTTAAATCATATGGTGAGAGTTCAACAGTTACTGTATCACCTGGTAAGATGCGAATATAGTTCATTCGGATTTTACCAGAAACGTGAGCAAGTACAGTATGTTTATTTTCTAATTCAACTTTAAATTTTGAACCTGGTAAAACTTCTACTACTTTACCTTCTACTTCAATAACATCATCTTTTGCCATTATATCACCTCTTTGTAAGTATCTCAAAACCATCTTTTAAAACAAGTACTGTGTGTTCAAAATGTGCGGATGGTTTATTATCAGCAGTTATAATTGTCCAATCATCATCTAATAAATAAATGTTTGCAGTTCCTAAATTCAGCATTGGTTCAATTGCAATGACCATTCCTTCTTTAAGAATTGGCCCAGTACCTCTTTTGCCATAGTTAGGAACATCTGGCATTTCATGAAGATTAGATCCTATACCATGACCAACTAGTTCTTTAACAACGCCTAGTTTATGTTCTTTGGCATAATTTTCTATAGCATTTCCAATATCACCAATTCTAGTTCCTTCTTTAACTTGGTTTAAACCAATAAACAAAGCTTTTTCAGTGTGTTCCATAAGATATTCACAATCTTTTGAAACTTTACCTACTTTATAAGTCCAAGCAGAATCACCATGATATCCTTTATAACATGCCCCTATATCTATAGAAATAATATCGCCTTCTTTTAATTTACGATTACTAGGTATTCCATGAACAACTTCTTCATTAATTGAAGTGCAAATTGATCCAGGATAACCATCATAACCTTTAAAAGATGGGGTGGCATGTTTACTAATGATAAAGTTGTAAGCTATGTTGTCTAACTCCTTAGTAGTAATTCCTGGTCTAATATAAGGAATTAAATATTTATGAGTTTCTCCAACTATCGCTCCAGCTATTTTCATTAGTTCTATTTCACGAGATGTTTTAATATTTATCATTTTGAACTCCCAATTATACGTTCTATTTCACTAAACGTATAATTTGCACTTATACCACTATTAATGCGATATAAGTATCCTTTATTTTCATAATAGTCTATTAATGGTTGTGTTTCTTTTAAATAAGTATTATATCTTTCTTCAAATGTAACTTCATTATCATCACTACGTTTTGATAATTCTTGATTACACTTATCACAAATACCTTTAATTTTAGGTTTTGTCTCTTCTACAAATTCATTATAAACACTACCACAATTTTTACAAGATAATCTTCCAACTATACGAGCTTTTGCAATTTCTTTATCTAAATCTAATAAAATCACATATCCTAAATCTTTATGTAACTTTTCAAGTAAAAGTTCATATTCTTTAGCTTGATTAGTATTTCTAGGAAATCCATCC
The DNA here is from genome assembly GCA_015059285.1 of Bacillota bacterium. Lineage (GTDB taxonomy): Bacteria > Bacillota_I > Bacilli_A > RF39 > UBA660 > SIG208. Next base: position 45,856 of record SVAS01000002.1, read on the forward strand.
AAAATATAACCAGAATTACAATCATCTTGTTTTAGTCTCTCTTCTAGTAAGGCTAAAATGATTTCATCACTTACTAAATTACCTTTTTCCATAGTTTCTTTTATTTGTTTACTTATATCACTATTATCTGAAACAGCATTTCTAAGTAAATCTCCAGTAGAAATATGAGGTAAGTTGTATTTATCACTTACTAGTTTTGATTGTGTCCCTTTACCAGCAGCAGGAGGGGCTATGAAGATTATACTTTTCATATTATCTCCTCCTTTTATAGTTTCTACTGATAAGTTGGCTTTCTATTTGTTTATAAGTTTCTAGGGCTACTCCAACTACAATTAATAATCCTGTTCCTCCAATAGTTACACTTGTAGGCATATTAGAGAAAAGGCCAAATATAATTGGTAAACCAGCTATTACTGATAACGCTAATGAACCAACAAAAGTTATACGACGTAAAACTTTGTTAATATATGTAACGGTATCTTCTCCTGGTCTAATTCCTGGAATATATCCTCCGTTTTTATTTAAGTTATCCGCTAATTCTTTTGGTTTTAATTGAATAAAAGTATAAAAGTAAGCGAATGCAAAGATAAATATAATATAAAGGATAAATCCTGTAACTGTAGTCATTGTTAAATATTTACTTACGAATAAAGTAAATCCCTCATTTTTTATAAATTGTGCAATTATTTGTGGAATAGAGATAAGTGCTGATGCAAAGATTACAGGCACTACTCCAGCAGAGTTAAGTTTAAATGGAATATAACTTTGTCTTCCACCATAACTGCTTGCAGATTTATTTGCATATTGAATAGGTATTCTTCTTTCAGCTGTTTCTTCAAATATAATTCCTAATATGATTGCTACATAAACTAATACAAATAGAATAAATAAAACTATTCCTAATGTAGTAGCTTGAATAGTACCACCAGTTACTAGTGCATTCCATGCATCCATAAACATAGTTGGTAAGCTTGCTATAATACCAGCCATAATGATTAATGAAATACCATTTCCAACTCCTTTAGCTGTAATTTGATCTCCTAACCAAAGTAGGAATGCTGTTCCAGCTGTAAGAATAAGTGAAAATTGCATATAATCAATTGGGCTTCCACCTTGAACATATGTAAATGAATACATATATCCTTGAACGAATGCAAGTATAATACCAAGTACTCTAGTAATTTGATTTATTTTATTACGTCCAACTTGTCCTTGTTTAGTTAACTCTGATAAATAAGGTATTATATCCATTGATAATAGCTGAATAATAATAGATGCTGTGATATAAGGCATCACGCCTAAAGCAAAGATAGAAAATTTTTCCATCGCGCCTCCACCCATAGCATTCATTATTTCTAAGAAACCTAAGTTTCCTGTTAAGGCTTCTTTATCAATTCCAGGAACGATAATAGTTGTTCCTAGTTTAAAGATAAATAGCACAAAGAATGTAAATAAAATCTTTTTTCTTAAATCTTTGTTTTTGGGATTAAATATTTGCTTAACTGTTGCAAACATTTTAAATCACCTCTGCTTTTCCACCTAATTTTTCTATTTGTTCTAAAGCTCTACTTGAAAATTTATGCGCTTTAACTGTTAATTTCTTTTCTAATGTACCATTTCCTAATACTTTGATACCATCTAATTGATTTTTAACTAATCCCATTTCTTTTAATAATTCTGGAGTAACAATTGCTCCATCTTCAAATTTATTTAAATCACTTAAATTAATTACTGCATATTCAGTTTTAAACATAGCATTTGAGAAACCTCTTTTTGGAAGTCTACGGAATAAAGGTAATTGTCCACCTTCAAATCCTGGTCTAACTCCACCACCACTACGAGCGTTTTGTCCTTTGTGACCTTTTCCACTAGTTTTTCCTAAACCACTACCTGGTCCACGTCCAACTATTTTACGAGTTTTAGTAGCTCCAACTGGAGTTTGAATATTATGTAATTTCATTATAATATTTCCTCTACTTTCTTACCACGTAATTTTGCTACTTCTTCAACTGTTTTTTGTGATTTTAATGCTTCTAATGTTGCAAATGCCATATTAATTTTTGTGTTTGATCCAAGTGATTTTGATAGGATGTTTTTAACGCCAGCTAATTCTAACACAGCACGAACTGGTCCACCAGCTTTAACTCCTGTACCTTTTGAAGCAGGTTTAAGCATAACTTTACTAGCTCCTCTTACACCAATTGCTTCATGTGGGATTGTTCCATCAACGATTGATACTCTAACTACATTTTTTGCTGCAGCTTGGCTTGCTTTTTTAATTGCATCTGGTACTTCATTTGCTTTACCAGTTCCAATTCCAACTACACCTTTTCTATCTCCAACAGCTACTGTAGCAGAGAAACGGAAATGACGACCACCTTTTGTTACTTTTGTAACACGACCAATATTGATGATTTCTTCTTCATATTGTTTTGGTCTTGGTTCTCTTCTTCTATTTTCCATAAAAGTCCTCCTTTTAGAATTCTAAACCATTAGCACGAGCTGCATCTGCTAAGGCTTTTACACGACCATGATATAGGTATCCACCTCTATCAAAAGTTACTTTAGTTATTTTGGCTTTTTTAGCACGAGCTGCTAATAATTCACCAACTTTTGTTGCAGCTTCTACGTTTCCACCATTTTCTAGTTTCAACTCTTTATCGATTGAAGATGCACTAACTAATGTAACAGCTGATTCGTCATCAATGATTTGTGCGAAAATATTATTATTTGATCTAAACACATTTAATCTTGGTAATTCATGAGTACCAGATATTTTTTCTCTAATACGAGTATGTCTAGCTTTACGCATATCATTACGAGCTACTTTTTTTATCATAAGTATTACTCTCCTTTACTCTTAATTATTTAGAAGCTTTTTTACCTTCTTTACGACGAACAACTTCGTCTTTATAACGAATACCTTTTCCTTTATAAGGTTCTGGTTTTCTAATCTTTCTTACATTAGCGGCAAATTCGCTAACCTTACATTTATCAATACCTTTGATTGTAAGTTCAGTATTACTTGGAGCTTCTACTGTAATTCCTGCAGGTATTTCTACATTAACTGGATGAGAGAAACCTGCTGTAACTACAAGTTCGTTTCCCTTTACAGCAAAACGATATCCAACACCTAATGTTTCAAGTTGTTTTGTGAAACCTTCAGTAACACCAATAATCATATTTTTAATATTTGCATTAGCAGTTCCATGAAAATTCTTATAATTATCATTTTCTCTTGCAACTGTTAATTCATTACCATTAATATTTACAGTAATATGTTTGTTAATTTCAGTAGAAAGTTCTCCCTTAGGACCATTTACTTTTACGATATTGCCTTCAACAGATACTGTAACATTATCTGGTACTAGAATTATTCTATTTCCAATACGACTCATATAAACATTCCTTTCTACCAAATATAAGCTAAAACTTCGCCACCTAATGATTCTGTTCTTGCAGCCTTATCAGTCATAACACCTTTAGATGTTGAGATAATTGCAATTCCTAAACCATTAAGAACTTTTGGCACTTCTGTAGCTTTAACATATTGACGTAATCCTGGTTTTGAAATTCTTTTTAATCCAGTGATTACTCTTTCTTTGTTTTGTCCGTATTTTAAACTAAGAACGATAATATTTTGAATATTATTTTTCTTAACTTTATAATCGTTAATAAAACCTTCTTCTTTTAGAATTCTTGCGATTTCTAATTTCATTTTTGAAGCGGGTACTTCAACTTCTTTATATCGCATTTGATTAGCATTACGAATACGTGTAAGCATATCTGCGATTGGGTCAGTTACTACCATATATATCCTCCCTTCAACTTACCAGCTTGATTTAGTAACACCTGGTATTTGTCCTTTATAAGCTAATTCTCTAAAACAAATACGGCAAATTCCATATTTTTTAAGTACGGCATGTGGACGTCCACATCTATTACATCTTGTATATTCACGTACTTTGTATTTAGGTTTACGACTAGCTTTAACAATCATGCTTTTTCTTGCCATAATTTCCTCCTATATTATTTCTTAAATGGCATACCGAAGCCTTTTAAGAGATCGTACGCTTCGTCATTAGTTTTGGCTGTTGTAACAATTACAATATCCATACCACGTACTTTTACAACGTCATCAAAATTTATTTCTGAGAAAATTAATTGTTCAGTTAATCCTAAAGTATAATTTCCTCTTCCATCAAATGATTTATTTGATATTCCTCTAAAGTCTCTTACACGTGGTAATGTAATACTAATTAATTTGTCTAAGAAGTTATACATATTTTCTCCACGTAATGTAACTTTACATCCAATTGCTTGACCTTCTCTTAATTTAAATCCAGCAATCGCTTTTTTTGCTTTTGTAGCAACTGGTTTTTGTCCAGTTATTAATTCTAAGTCTTTCATAGCAGCTTCTAATAATTTAGCATTGTTTGTTGCATCACCAACACCCATATTAACTACTATTTTTTCTAATTTTGGAACTTCCATTAAGCTTTTATAGCCATATTTTTCTTTTAAACTCGATACAATTAAATTATTATATTTTTCTTTTAGGCGGTTCATATTTACCCTCCTTCCAATTAATCGATAACTTCGTTAGATTTTTTAGCAACTCTAACTTTTTTACCGTTTTTATCAATTTTATGTCCTATTCTGGTTCTTTTTTTAGTTTTAGGATCAATCATCATAGCATTTGAAGCATTAATTGGAGCTTCTAATTCGACGATGCTTCCGGCATTTTGTCCATTTGGTTTAACATGTTTTTTAACAACGTTTACACCTTCAATAACGATTTTATTTTCGTCACGTAGAACTTTAGTAATTTTGCCTTCTTTTCCTTTATCTTTTCCAGCAATAACGACTACTTTATCTCCTGTTTTAAAGTTCATAATTACCTCCTTATAACACTTCTTTAGCTAGTGATACAATTTTCATAAAATCTTTGTCACGTAATTCACGTGCTACTGGTCCAAATACACGAGTTCCAATAGGGCTTTTATCATCTTTAATAATAACGCAAGCATTATCATCAAACTTAATATAAGATCCATCTTCTCTTCTTAGACCAAATTTACTTCTAACTACAACAGCTTTAACAACTTTACCTTTGCCAACTGTTCCGTTAGGAGTTGCTTTTTTGATAGTTCCAACAACTATATCTCCAATATTACCAGTTTTAACTGTGCTTCCTCCAAGTACTCGGATAACTGAAAGTTCTCTTGCACCTGAATTATCAGCAACTTTTAAACGGCTTTCTTGTTGAATCATATATTAATCCTCCTTATCAGATTAGCCAATTATAAAATAATTGCTTTTTCTACAATTTCTACTAAACGGAAATGTTTAGTTTTTGATAGTGGTCTTGTTTCAACAATACGTACTGTATCGCCAACTTTTGCTTCATTTTTTTCATCGTGAGCAGCATATTTTTTAGAATATTTAATACGTTTTCCATATAAGCTATCTTTTTTATAAGTTTCTACTAAAACTGTAATAGTTTTATTGTTTGTAGAACTTACAACTTTACCAACTAATTCTTGTTTTCTTTCCATAAAATCCTCCCGTTAATTAACTTAATTCACGTTCACGTAAGATAGTTTTCATACGTGCAACTAATTTTCTAAGTTCTCTAATGCGAGCTGGATTTTCAAGATTTCCAGTAGCTTGATTAAAACGTAAATTAAATAATTCTTCTTTATATTCTTCGATTTTCTTAGTGATTTCTTCGTTTGTTAATTCTCTGATTTCATTATTTTTCACAAGCGTCACCACTTTCTTTTTTTACAAATTTACATTTGATTGGAAGTTTGTGCATAGCAAGTCTTAAAGCTTCTCTTGCAACTTCTTCACTAACTCCATCTACTTCAAACATAATTTTTCCTTTTTTTACTACTGCTACCCATTTTTCAGGTTGACCTTTACCTTTACCCATACGAGTTTCTAAAGGAATTTTAGTTAATGAAAGGTGAGGGAAAATATTAATCCATACTTTACCACCACGTTTCATAAAACGAGTCATAGCTACACGAGCTGCTTCAATTTGTTGTTGAGTAATCCAAGCACCTTCCATAGCCATTAATCCATAAGATCCAAAGTGTAATTCAGTATTACCTTTGCTAACGCCATCATATCTTAAACGATGTGGACGACGATATTTAGTTCTTTTTGGAATTACTGCCATCGCTATTACCTCCCTTATTTTTCTTTTCAGGAAGAATTTCACCTTTATAAATCCATACTTTAACACCAATTTTTCCATAAGTAGTGTCTGCTTCTTTATGAGCATAATCAATATCTGCTCTTAAAGTATGTAATGGAATATTTCCTTCAGTATATCCTTCAGTTCTTGCCATATCAGCACCACCTAAACGTCCTGATACTGCAGTTTTAATACCCTTAGCTCCTGCTTTCATAGTATTTCTAATAGCTCTTTTTTGAGCAATTCTAAATGAAACACGATTTTCAATTTGATGAGCTATATTTTCAGCAACGATTGCTGCATCAACATCTGGGTTTTTAATTTCTTTAATAGAAATTTGGATGTTTTCTTTTACTAATTTAGATAATTCTTTTTTTAACTTTTCAATTTCATCTCCACCGTGACCAATTACAACACCAGGTTTTGCAGTATTGATAATTACTTCAGTCTTATCAGTGGTTCTTTCAATAAGAATACTTGAAACTGCTGCGTCTTTTAATTTTTTTGATAAGAATTCACGAATTTTAACGTCATTATCTAAGAACTTAGCGAAATCTTTATTACCAGCATACCATTTTGATTCCCAAGTTTTATTGATTCCAATTCTAAGTCCTATAGGACTAACTTTTTGACCCATCAGTTTACCTCCCTTTCTTAATTTTTTTCACTTACAACTACTGTAATATGACTTGTTCTTTTTTTGATTGGATCAACGTGACCACGAGATCCCATTCTTGCTCTTTTCATTGTTTGACCTTCATTAACATAAGCTTCTTTTACATATAAGTTAGCTTTATCTAGGCCTAAATTGTTTTCTGCGTTAGCTGTTGCAGAAGTTAATACTTTACGAATAATTCTTGCTGCTTCTTTATTTAAATTACTTAAAATATGATCAGCTTCAATAACGTCTTTGTTACGTATTAAATCTATAACTAAACGAGCTTTACGAGGTGCAATTCTAACTGTTTTTGCAATCGCTTTTGCTTCCATTTTCGTCCTCCTTACCTAATACTATTTTTTACCTTTGTCGTCGCCATGTCCACCAAATTTACGTGTTGGAACGAATTCTCCTAATTTATGTCCAACCATATCTTCTGTTACATAAACTGGTATAAATTCTTTACCATTATGAACAGCGAATGTAAGTCCGATGAAATCAGGATAAATTGTTGAACGGCGAGACCATGTTTTTATAACTTCTTTTTTTCCAGATTCATTTACAGTTTTAACCTTTTTAGCTAAACTAGCATCAATAAAAGGTCCTTTTTTTAAACTTCTTGCCATTTAAACCATCCTTTCACTATTTTTTACGACGACGGACAATTAACTTGTCTGAAGCTTTTTTATTTTTACGAGTTTTGTAACCTAAAGCAGGTTTTCCCCAAGGAGTAACAGGTCCTTTACGACCGATTGGTGCTCTACCTTCACCACCACCATGAGGGTGATCGTTAGGGTTCATTACAGAACCACGAACAGTTGGTCTAATACCCATATGTCTTTTACGACCAGCTTTACCAACTTTTACAAGTTCATGGTCAGCATTTCCAACTTCTCCAATTGTAGCTCTACAAGTACTTAGTACTTTACGAACTTCTCCACTAGTTAAACGAAGTAAAGTATATTTTCCTTCTCTACCTAGTATTTGTACACTAGATCCAGCAGTTCTTGCGATTTGTCCACCTTTTCCAGCTTTTAATTCTACATTGTGTACCATTGTTCCTTCAGGAATGTTAGCAAGTGGTAATGTATTACCAACTTTAATGTCAGCTTTTTCTCCACTTTCAATTTTATCCCCAACTTTTAATCCTTTTGGAGCAATAATATATCTTTTTTCTCCATCAGCATAGTTAATTAAAGCAATGTTAGCAGTTCTGTTTGGATCATATTCGATTGATGCAACTGTTCCAATAATACCATCTTTATCTCTTTTGAAATCAATAATACGATATTTTCTTTTAGCTCCACCACCGCGATGTCTAACAGTAATTCTACCTTGGTTATTACGTCCACCATTTTTCTTTAAAGTTACAACTAATGATTTTTCTGGAGTAGTACTAGTAATCTCATCATTGATTAAAGTTGACATACCACGTTGACCATTAGTCATTGGTTTATAATTTTTTATCGCCATGATAATCACCTTCCATTAGTTAAGTTCAATAGAACTTCCTTCTTTTAATTTAACAATTGCTTTTTTAACTTTATTTGTTTTACCAACGTATCTACCAACTCTTTTTTTCTTTGGTTTTACGTTAATTGTATTTACGCTTTCTACTTTAACATTAAAAATGTTTTCGATTGCTTGTTTGATTTGAGTTTTATTTGCTTTAACATCTACACTAAATGTAATAACGTTATTTCCAGCTAAATCACTAGTTTTTTCAGTAATGATTGGCGCTTTAATAATATCTCTATAATTCATTAAACAAGCACCTCCTCAATTTGTTTAACTGCTTTTTCAGTAATAATCATATTATCTGCAGCTATAATATCATAAGTGTTTATTTCACTAGCTTCTAATAATACTACTTCTTTAATATTACGAGTTGCTAGAATAATGTTATCTGTAAGTTCATCAACAACTAATAATACTTTTTTAGTAGCTTTTAAGTTTTCTAATGCTTTTAAAGCATCTTTAGTTTTATTAGTTTCCATATTGAAATTATCAATAACGATTAATTCACTTTCAATAACTTTGTAAGATAAAGCTGATTTTAAAGCTAATCTTCTTTCTTTTTTGTTCATTTTTTTAGCAAAGCTTCTTGGTGTTGGTCCAAACACAACTCCTCCACCTGGCCAATGTGGTGCTCTAGTAGATCCTTGTCTAGCTCTACCAGTACCTTTTTGTCTCCAAGGTTTTCTTCCACCACCAGATACTTCACTACGAGTTTTAGTACTAGCAGTACCTTGACGAGCATTGTTGCGCGCTAATGTAATAGCATCATATAAAACAGCATCGTTTGGTTCAATTCCCCAAACTAATTCATTTAAAGTAATTTTCCCTACGTTTTCGCCTTTAATATTTAATACAGATAAATCTTTCATCTATATTCCTCCTTACTTACTTTCTTCCGCTGTTTCAACAGTTTCTTCAGTTGTTTCAACATTTTCAGTTTCTTCAACTTCTGCTTCAACAGTTTCTTCAGTAGTAACTACATCTTCTACGTGTTCTTCTACTACATAAGTAATTAATTCTTCGGCAACGTTTACTTTTCCTGGTTTTTTAGTAGCTGTTCTAATTAATACTAATGATTTTTTAGGCCCTGGTACATTACCTTTGATTAATAAACAATTGTTTTCTAAATCTACTGCTACTATTTCAAGATTTTGAATAGTTACAGTTAATGTACCCATATGCCCTGGTAATTTTTTACCTTTGAAAACACGCATTGGTCTCATAGTTCCCATTGAACCTGGTCCTCTATGATAGTGAGATCCATGTCCCATAGGTCCACGACTTTGGTTATGTCTTTTGATAACCCCTTGGAACCCATGACCTTTTGTAGTTCCAGTAACATCAACAACTTCTCCTTCAGTAAACATTGTTACATTTAACTCTTGTCCTAAAGTATAGTCGTTAACATCTACACCCCTAATTTCTCTAAAGAAGCGCTTAGGTGTAGTATTAGCTTTATTGGTATGACCAATAGAAGCTTTTGTCGCTAATTTAGCTCTTTTAGTATCAAAACCTAATTGAATTGCTTCGTAACCATCGTTTTCAATTGTTTTAATTTGTGTTACCACATTTGGTTCAACTTCAACAACAGTTACAGGAATTAATTTACCAGATTTTGTAAATACTTGAGTCATTCCAATTTTACGACCTAAGATTCCTTTTTTCATAACTTTTCCTCCTATAATTATAATTTGATTTGAATATCAACACCGCTTGGAATTTCTAAATGAGTTAAAGCCTCAATAGTTTCCTTACTTGGGTTAGCGATATCAATAAGTCTTTTGTGAGTTCTTTTTTCAAATTGTTCACGTGAATCTTTGTATTTGTGAACAGCTCTTAAGATAGTGATTTTTTCAATTTCAGTTGGTAGCGGAATTGGACCACTTACTTCACCACCAGTTCTTTTAACTGTTTCTACAATTTTCGCACACGCAGTATCTAAACTTTTATGTTCAAACGCTTTTAATTTGATACGAACTTTAGTCTTAGACATTGGTATCCTCCTTTCGCCTATATCCAGTATAGACTTGCTCCGTGTAAAAACCCGATTTAGATTTTATTGTTTTTAACAACTTAACCTGGTGTATCGGCAACCTCACACATCTACGCACGCCACACATTCATAATTTTACAATAAAATACTATGAAAATCAAGCTTTTTTTATGATTTTTTTTAAAATTATTTTTTTAATTTATACACTTTATTAACACCATCCTTTATTCTTGCGCTTGAAAATTTATAATGATATAATATTTCTGGTGATAAAATATGCCAAAAGTTGCTTTAAAGTTTGGAGAATCAATTCTTGTATTAGATATGTGGGTCGCAATTTTATTATTTTTTTTAATTAATTTTATTATTTTCTTTACTATTATTTATTTAACTCAAAGAAGTAGTAGAAAAAAATTAAAGAAAGTTTCAATAGAAAATGAACAAATAGATGATTTTTATTTTAGAGATATTCCATTTAAAGATCTTGAAACTGCTTTTTATGTAAGCACCTATTATGGTATTACTGATAATTTAAGTAATTTTATTGGAGCTATGTTATTAAAGTGGATTTGCGAAGATAAAATTGATGTCTATGAAATAGAAGATAAAACATTCATTGATATGAGAAAAATATTTAAAACAGAGATTGGTTTTGAATCTGCTATTTATGTTAGATTACTAGCGTGTGCTAACGCTAATAGAATATTAGAAGAAAATGAATTTAAAAAATTCTTTCAAGATAGTGAACAGATTATTAATAGTTTATTTTATAAATTAAAAAAAGAAGTAGAAGAAGAACTTTTACTCCAAGGATTAATTACTAAAAAAACTAATGAGTATGGATATGAAGAAATAATACCAACCAAAGCTTTAGAACAAAAAGCAACTGAATTACAAGGTTTAAAAAATTTTTTAAATAATTTTTCTAGTATTGAAAAAAAAGACGCTATCCAAGTACATCTTTGGGATGACTATTTAATATATGCCCAATTGTTTGGAATTGCTGATAAAGTAGAAAACGAATTTAAAAAAATTTATCCTGACTACAATAATTTAATTAAAATTGATATAGCTAAAGTAGCTATAGTTAATAGTTTAGCTATTTCATTAAGACTTACTATAAGAGCGTTTATTAGTATACTTAGTAGTAGTAACAAAGATTAAAGGAGAAAAGTATGAAAATAACAATTTTAGGTACGGGAGCTTATGGTATTTCGCTAGCTCTTATGTTTAATAAAAATACTAAAAATATTACAATGTGGACAAAATTTATAGATGAATTAGAAATGTTAAATAAGAAAAGAGAACACAAAAAAGTTTTGCCAGGTGTTAAAATACCTGAAAATATTTCTTTTACAGATAATATGAGGGAGGCTGTTTCTGGTTCTGATTTAATTGTAATTGCTATTCCTGCGGCTTTTTGTGACGATGTTTTTGCCGAACTTAGACACTACATAACTAAAAAACAACACATATGTATAGCAACAAAAGGAATTGAACAAGATACTTGTTTATTTATTAACGATGTTTTAGAAAAATATATAAAAACTAAAAATGTGGCAATAATATCTGGCCCTTCTTTTGCGATAGACATAGCATCACAAGTACCAATTGGCTTGACGCTTGCTACTAAAAGTAAAAAAACCGAAAGTATTCTAAAAGAGTATTTACAAAATGAAGTGTTAAAATTAAGAACTACCGATGATATTATTGGAACTGAAATATGTGGTTCAATTAAAAATGTTATAGCTATTGCGGCTGGAATTTTAGATGGATTAAATATGCCAGAATCTACTCAAGCCATGTTTATCACGGAATCCTTGCATGATATTAAAGAACTAATTAAAGCTTTAGGTGGAGATGGTAAAACAATTCTTTCATTTGCCGGATTTGGTGATTTACTTTTAACTTGTACCAGTACAAAAAGTAGAAACTTTAGATTTGGTCTTCTAATCGGACAAAACAAACCTAGAAAAGAAATTCAAGAATATATAGATAACACTACTATTGAAGGTCTATATACTTTAAAATCAATTCATAAATTACTCCATAATAAAAAAGTAAATATTCCAATTATTGACTTAATCTATGATATTATTTTCAACGATGTAGATCCAAACTCACTTAAGACATTTTTGATTGAAAAAGTTTAATTACTACTGTGGAAAACCTGTTTTTCCACCTACTTATATTAAAAAAATAAATAAAACACTGTGGATTATTCACTTTTCCACAGTGTTTTTGTAAATTTAAACTTTATGTTATAAATCTGTTAATTAATATGAGCAGCTGTATAATGAAAATGATTAGAAAGGAGATAATATGAAAAACTGCAAGTATTGTAAATCTCAAATGGATAATTCGGCTAAAATATGTCCAACTTGTCATAAAAAGCAAACAATGCCACTATGGTTAATTATTCTTTTAATAATTATTGGGATAAGTCTATTAAGTACATTTATTAGCAATGACAACGAGGTGGACAAACCATCAGGAAGTACAACTACTAAAGAAAATTTAACTTTAATGGAAGGTCATAGTGGTCGCATTAAAGATAATTGGACTTATGAAATTTCAGGAACTATTCAAAACAACACAGATAAAGATTATTCTTATGTTCAAATTGAATTCTACACATATGATGCTGAAGGAAATCTATTAGACACTTGTTTTGCTAATAATAGTGGTTTAGAAGCTTTAGGAAAATGGAAATTTACTGCTGATTGTTGGTTTGCTAATGGCGAAGTAAATCAAGTGAGTTCTTACAAATTAAAAGAAATTACCAAATGGTAATTTGTTGTCTATCAAAATCTATATGTTTTTAACGCATATAGATTTTTTATAAAAAAACCATTTGTTATTTAACAAATGGAATTAAAGCCATAAAACGTGCTTTTTTAACTTCACCAGCTATATGTCTTTGGTGTTTTGAGCAAGCACCAGTAATTCTTCTTGGTAAAATTTTACCTTTATCAGCACTTATATATTTTTTGATGATATCAACATCTTTATAATCAACTGATTTTCCAGCACACATTTGACATATTTTTTTCTTTTTTCTATAAAATTCAGCCATGAATATATCCTCCTTTTTTAATCTAGGAAGTCATCATCTATAGATACACTGTCACCAAAATCCGCAAATGGATCGTTTTCAATATTAACATCATTAACAGGTGCATCAGAAAACTCAAATGAATTTGCAGAAGTATTATTACTTCTTGCTTGACTTTGTCCTTTACTTTCTAAGAATTGAACATTGTCAGCTACAACATCTGTTGTATATCTTTTACTACCATCTTGAGCATCATAACTTCCAGTTTGAATTCTTCCTTCTACAGAAACCAAAGATCCCTTATCCAAATAATTACAAATATTTTCAGCTTGTTTTCTCCATACCATAATACTTATAAAGTCAGTTTCTCTTTGACCTTGCGCATTACTAAAATTACGATTAACAGCTAAAGAAAATCTTGTATATGGTAAATTTGAATTTGTATATCTTAATTCTGGTTTCGCAGTTAATCTTCCGATTAAGCAAACTTTATTCATAAATACACCTCTTAATCTTCTATTTTTGTAATCAAGTGACGAATTACATCACTACTAATTAAAGCTAAACGATCAAATTCCTTAATAGCTTTATCATCACTAGCTTCAATATTGATTAAAAAGTAATAACCACTTTTGAATTTTTTGATTTCATAAGCTAATTCTCTTTGACCCATTTCTTTAAAATTAGTAACCTTAGAACCATTATTAGTTAAAATGTCTTGGAAATTATTTGCTACTGCTTTAATTTCCTCTTCTGTTAATGTTGGTCTAACGATAAACATAATTTCATAGTTTTTCATCATTCCACCTCCTTATGGTCATTTCGGCAATTTCTTGCAAGGAGTAAATTTCTTACTCGCAATTGATTATAACAAACTTTATTTAGTTTGTAAACCTATTTAATTATATTTGTTTTTTTATTTTTTATTTATACATTAAATCTAAAGTGACAAATGTCTCCATCTTGCATAATATATTCTTTTCCTTCAAGACGCATTTTACCTGCTTCCCTAACTGCCTTTTCATTTCCTAAAGCTTCTAAATCCGTATAACTCATTATTTCTGCCCTAATAAAACCTCTTTCAAAATCACTATGGATAATTCCTGCACAAGCGGGAGCTTTCATTCCTTTTTTAAATGTCCAGGCTTTCACTTCATCACTACCCGATGTGAAGTAAGTTGCTAAACCAAGCAAATCATATGTTGCCTTAATTAATTTATCTAATCCGCTTTCAGCAATTCCTAAATCATTTAAAAATGCCTCTTTATCCTCGTCATTTAATTCGCTTAGCTCAGATTCTATTTTAGCACACACTGTTATTACTGATGAATTTTCTTCCTTAGCATACTCTATTACTTCATCTACATATTTATTTTTCCCACTTATAAGGTCATCTTCACTAATATTTGCCATATATATAATTGGTTTTTGAGTTAAAAAGTTAAATGGTCTTAATATTTTTAATTCCTCTTCATCAAAATCTAGTTTTCTAATTGATATATTTTGTTCTAAAGCGGATTTTATTTTATTTAAAAGTTCAATTTCTTTTAAAGTTTCTTTGTCTTTACTCATACTAGCTTTTTTACCAATTTTTCCTATTCTATTATCAGCGATTTCTAAATCAGCTAAAATAAGTTCTACATTAATGATTTCTATGTCTCTAACAGGATCTACACTATTTTCAACGTGAATAATATTATTATCTTCAAAACATCTAACCACTTCAACAATCGCATCTACTTCTCTTATATGTGATAAAAATTTATTACCTAGACCTTCTCCAGCAGAAGCACCTTTAACTAGTCCTGCTATATCAGTAAATTCAAATGTTGTAGGAACTAAACTTTCAGGGACATACAACTTTTCTAAAAATTCTAAACGCTTATCTGGAACTGTTACAACACCAACATTTGGATCAATAGTTGCGAACGGATAATTAGCTGCTAAAATATTCTTTTTTGTAATTGCATTAAATAAAGTAGATTTTCCAACATTAGGAAGCCCTACTATTCCGGCTGTTAAACTCATAAATACTCCTCCTAAATAAGTATTATATCATTATTTATTAATAAAAAAAAGAATAGTTGTTATATTTAAAAATATTAATTTATATGTTAAAATAAGTATTGGTGATAATATGGAGTTTAAAGAATTTAGTAATCCTCTTGAAAATGATTATGATATAAATTCTAGTCATAGTCAAACAAGTAAACAAGATCAAGAATTAGTTCAAAGTGTTTATAACAAGCAAATGATGACTATTTTAAATGAAATAGGTCTTTTAGAAGATGACGATTTAAAAAAAGCTAACATTTCTTTTGAAGAATACTTAAATCCAACTAAAGAAACAATACTTAAATTAAAAACATATCGCGATAGTTTAGTTAAACCTATTAAAAATGGCGAAGAAATAGGCAGAAATAGATAAAAAACGTATTTGAATGAACCTTATTTAGTTCACAAATACGTCTTTTTTTATAATGTTGGATAAGTTCCTGGGCCAATCGGAAGTCCGATTATATACCAACCAATTATAATGATTAACCATAAACCTGCAAATAGTAGTACACATGGTAAAATTAATTTTAAAGTACCAAATACAGTTATTTTATTATTTTCTTTTGTATTATATTTTTCTAAGAAAGCAAGCATTACTATAAAATAGACAAACATTGGTGTAATTGCTTTACCAATACCATCAGCAGCTTTAAATATAAATTGTGTAAAATCTGGAGTAATATTTGAACGCATGAATAAAGGAACAAATATTGGATATGCTAATAACCATTTTGTTGATAAAGATGGAATTAATATACTCATTAAAATAACAACAATAAACATTGCTATAATTAAAGGAATTCCTGAAAAAGGTAGAACGCTTACTAAATCTATTAGTTTTACAGCAAGAACTTCTCCTAAATTAGTCCATTCTAATAAACTGACCATTTGAGCTGTAAAAAACATTAAAACAAATACATATCCTAAGCCCTCAAAATTTTTAGAAAGACCTACACTATATTCATTACTATTTTTAATATTTTTAGAAATATATCCGTAGATAAAACCGCATACCATCATAATACCTATAGATATAATTACGATGCCCTCTTTTAAAGGAGCTGTTTCACCGAATAATTTTTCAATATATGTCTTACCATCACCTAATAATAAACCTGATCCATATAATCCTGGTATAAGCATATAAATTATTATTGCCACCATAGCTATAAATGCAAAATTACTGTAATATAAAGCTTTTTTTGAAACAACTAATTCATCTTCCTCAACTTTACTTTTAGGTACTTTTTTATTTAAGGATTTTTCAATAATTATAGTTCCTACAATAGCTAAAATAATTGTGCTAGCAACCATGATATATGATGCATATGAAAGATTAAAGATATAATCTTTATCAACATCAATAGTTGCTGAAATTTGTGTTAGGTTACCTAAAATTAGGTCATCATAATTAGCAACTAAACCTGTCCCATAACCAATTGTCATACCAAGGAATACAGTTAATATTCCAAGCATTGGTTTCCTTCCTATATAATGATATAAAACACCTACTAAAGGAAGTAATAAAGCATAATTATATTCTCCTATAAAAGTACTTATAATTCCTATAAATAACACAAAAAATGTAATGATTGCTGGTTTTACTTTTTTTAAAGGAGTAAAAGAGGCCTTAAATAAACCACTAGCTTCTCCAATACCAATAGCTATTAATGAAGCAATTATTAATAAAAGAGGTTTAAATAATTGCAAATTAGTAATAGCACTCGTTAAAATAAATTTCATTCCGGATACAGTTAAAACATTATTTACTGTTGTAAGAGAAGTTTCTATAGTACCATTAATAATTTCGGATTTTTGGCCTTCTAAACCTATCAAAGAGAACACTGCACTTGATAAAATAATTAAGCCTATTAAAATTATAATAGCAATAACAGGTCCTAACAAAATATTTCTTTTTTTATTTTTTTTCATAAATCACCTTCTAACTTAGCGACTTTTTTTAGTTTTTTATTAAATTCAATTCTAGGAAGCATAATACTTCTACCACATTTTAAACATTTAATCTTTATATCAGCACCAATCCTAGTAATTTCCCATTCATTGGTTCCACAAGGATGTGGTTTTTTCATAATAACAATACTTCCTAATTTATATTCTTTATCCATTATGTATCACCACTTGATTATACGGAATAACAATTTTTTGTTTATCTAATTCTAACTTTATAGCTCTAAGCATTTTTCTTTGAACTTCAAAGTGTTTCATAGACTCTGTTGCAACAGTCATTCTAAAACGAATTGAAGATGCTTCTAATGAATTAATCCCCAAAAGTTCTACATTGCCTTTTAAATATGGTAGTTCACTTGATAATCTTTCACTTAAAGATTTTAAAACACTTTCAACTTTTTCAATATCACTTTCATACGCAACATCAATATCCACAATAGCTAAAGAATTAGATAAATTATAATTAATTACATCAGTTATTAAACGATTTGCTAAAATCATTATTTCTCCAGTATAAGCTTTTAATTTAGTTGATTTTAAACCAACTGCAATAACTTCTCCTTTAAAACCATTTATAGTTACAATATCTCCTACACGGTATTGCCCTTCAATTACAATAGAAATGCCAGCAATAAAATCTTTTAAAAGATCTTGAAATGCTAGTCCTAATACTACTCCTATAACGCTTAAAGATGCGATTAGTGTCTTAGTATCAATACCATATACTTCAAGAATAAATAAACTTGCTAATATAATAATTAATATTCTTACTATATTTCTAGAAAGTTGTAATAAAGTCTTCTTTCTTTTTTCATCAATGCGATTAGCTTTTGAGTAAAAGAATTTTTTTAAAATACCGGAAGCAACATTATAAATCAAAATTGCTAAAAGGATAATTATTATAGGAGCAACTATTTCTTTAACCAAAATTTTATCTAACATAAATTACTCCTTTATATTTATTATTTCTAAAATTCTATTCAAATCAGCTGTATTATTAAAGCTAATTTCTATTTTTTTATCTTTAATTTTAACTTTTGTATCTAATTTATCACGCAATAAATCTTCTACATATTTATATTCTTTATTAATTTCTTTTGGTTTTCTATCTATTTTTACTTTACGCTCAAATGTTCTGTCTTCAGTTATATGTTCTAACTCACGAACCGGAAGTTTATCATTAATAATTTTATCTGCTAGCATCATCATTTGTTCTATTGATTCAAGTTTACTAATAACACGGGCATGTCCCATTGTAAGTTTTCCTTCAACAATCATATCTTGTATTTCTTTTGGCAATCTAAGAATACCTAATATATTAGTTATATGACTTCTGCTTTTACCTACTCTTTTAGATAGTTGTTCTTGAGTAAGCATAAGTTTTTCTATCAAAGATTTATATGCTAAAGCTTCTTCTATAACATTTAAATTTTCACGTTGTAAGTTTTCAAGTAAAGCTATTTCCATCATTTGTTCATCAGAAAAATCACGAACGATTGCCGGTATTTTCTCAAGTCCGGCTAATTTTGAAGCACGAACTCTTCTTTCACCAGCAATTATTTCATAGCCTTTTATACTCTTTTTGACAATAATTGGTTGAAATACACCATGTTCTTTTATTGAAGAACTTAATTCTTGTAAAGCCTCATCATTAAAAGTTTTTCTAGGTTGATAAGGGTTTGCTCTAAGTTCATTTAAATTTACTTCTATAATTTCATCTTTAGAAGTATCTTCATATATTTGTCTTTCAATAGTATCAAGGTCTAAATTTTCTGTATTAAATAATTGTTCTAACCCACGCCCTAAAGCTCTTTTTTTATTTTCCATTTCGTTCAATCACTTCCTTCGCTAAGTTAAGGTAAGCTTCTGTTCCTCTACTTTTTGGATCATAAGCAATAATTGGTTTGCCGTGACTTGGTGCTTCTGATAATCTAACTAATCTTGGGATAATTGTGTCATATACTCTTTCTTTAAAGTAACTACGAATATCTTCAACGACTTCCAAACCTAGGTTAGTTCTATTATCTAGCATTGTTAATAAAACACCTTCTATATCTAAAGTAGGATTTAAATTCTTTTGAGCTAACATAATTGTATTAATTAATTGCATAATCCCTTCAAGTGCAAAAAACTCACATTGAACAGGTATAATTACTGAATTCGCTGCTGTTAAAGCATTTGTTGTAAGAATTCCTAAACTTGGGGGACAGTCAATAATAATGTAATCAAATGTCTCTTTTGCAACATCCAAATATTTTTTTAGTTGACCGCCTTTTGAAAATGAAGGAATGTTTTTACTTAACTCCATCAGTTCTATATCAACACCTGCTAAATTAATTGTAGCTGGTATCATATATAAATTTTTAAATTTAGTTTTAATTATTACATCTTTTAATTCTGCTTTATCAATTAATAATTCATATATACTTTGATTATATTCTCCTTTTGATATTCCTAAACCTGTAGTACTATTTCCTTGAGGATCTAAGTCCACTAATAATACTTTACGATTTAAAATACCTAATGAGGCCGCTAAATTAATACTAGAAGTAGTTTTTCCTACTCCTCCTTTTTGGTTAACTAAGGCAATTACTTTTCCCATTTTACCACCATTTTCTATTTCTCATTCATTTAATATTTTATCATATTTTTTTTTATAAATCTATGACTATATATTAAAACTTGGAATTTATTAAACAAATTTTTATATTAAAAAAACTAGATTATTTATCTAGCTCTTTAATTAAATCTTCTTTATTCATTTTTGAATAACCTTTAATTCCTTTTTCTTTAGCTAAATCTTTAAGTTCTGCTAAAGTAAGATCATTTAAAGATAGTTCTTTAAAATCACTTTCATCTTTTTCCAAATCTTCATCAGGCATACATCCATGGTCTACTAAATAATCAATTTGTTCTTTAGTAATTGTTTCATATTCTAATAAAGTATTAGCAATTAAATTAAGTAAATCTTGGTTTTCGCTTAATATTTTTTTAGTGACTTCATATTGTTCTTTAATAATTTTTCTTACTTGTTCATCTATTTCATTAGCAACATGTGTGGAGAAATTTTGACTTTTATTATAATCTCTACCTAAGAAAACACTTGATTCTTGATGTTCAAATTGAACAGGGCCAAGATCACTCATACCATATTCTGTTACCATAGACCTTGCAATTTTAGTGGCTTTTTCAAAATCGTTATGAGCGCCTGTTGTAACTTCATTAAAAATTAACTCTTCTGCTACACGGCCACCTAAAAGTCCACTAATTGTTTCAAGCAATTCTTTTTTTGTAGATAGGTATGTTTCTTCTTTTGGAAGCATTAGGTTATAACCTCCTGCTGCTCCTCTTGGTACGATAGTTATTTTTTGAACATCATTAGCACCTTCTAATTTAATACCAATGACAGCATGACCTGCTTCATGATAAGCAACAACTTTCTTTTCTTTTTCTGTATATTTATGACTTTTTTTTGCAGGTCCCATTAAAACTCTATCATGAGCTTCATCTATTTCTGACATAGTAATAGCATCTTTATTTCTTCTAACTGTTAATAAGGCTGCTTCATTAAGTAAATTTTCTAAGTCAGCACCACTAAATCCAACTGTTCTTTTTGCTATATTAGAAAGTTTAACCCCTTTAGCAAAAATTTTACCTTTAGCATGAACTCCAAGAATTTCTTCTCTGCCTTTTACATCAGGCAAATTAACTGTAACTTGTCTATCAAAACGGCCTGGACGAAGTAATGCTGGATCTAATACATCTGGACGGTTAGTAGCAGCTATAATTATTATTCCTTCATTTGCTCCAAAGCCATCCATTTCAGTTAATAATTGGTTTAATGTTTGTTCTCTTTCATCATGTCCACCACCTAAACCAGCACCTCTTTGACGTCCCACTGCATCTATTTCATCAATAAATATCAAACAAGGTGCAGTTTGTTTTGCTTGTTTAAACATATCTCTAACACGGCTTGCTCCAACTCCAACAAATAGTTCTACAAATTCAGAACCGCTTATATAGTAAAAAGGAACATTTGCTTCACCGGCAACTGATCTAGCAAGTAATGTTTTACCAGTCCCTGGAGGCCCTACAAGAAGAACTCCTTTTGGAATTCTAGCTCCTAGTTTTTGAAACTTATTAGGATTTTTTAAAAAATCAATAAGTTCTGCTACTTCTTCTTTTTCTTCAGTAAGACCAGCTACATCTTTAAATGTAACTTTCTTTTGACCACTACTAAGACGAGCTCTACTTCTACCAAAATCCATTGATTTGTTTGCGCCACCCATTTGTCTTGTTATAAAGAAAAAAGCAAAACCTAGTAATACTACCATTGGTAAAATATTAACTAAGAAAAACATAAATGCACTTGAATCTGGGTCATTTACAGTTGTTAATTTGAAACTATGTTCTTCTTGTTCACTTAATATCTTATTCATGATTTCTTCAGATAAAGGAACTCTAATAAAGAATGTTTCATTTTCATTATAACCTTCTAATTTCCCTTTTAATTCATATACACTCGCACCATTTCTAGGTACTATTGTCATCTCTGTAACTTTCCCTTCGTTTAAAGATGATACGAATTTATCATAGGTAAGAACATTTACTTTTTGGTTTAAAATATCCATGAAATAAACAATACCTATTAAAAATAAAAATAAGAATAAATAAGGTAGTACCCCTCTTTTTACAGCTTTTTTATTCATGAATTAATTCCTCCTTAATAATACTTAAGTATTATATCATATTTTCCTTGTTTTGTTTTATCAAATTTAGATTTTTTTAATCCTGGCAACCAAACAATGTTTTCATTACTATCAACAACAATAGGCCAAATATCTCTTTCTTCTTTGGTAACTTTACTATCTATAAAAATGTCATTTATTTTTTTTCTACCAACCATTCCTAAAACATGCATTTTGTCTCCATCTTTTCTACTTCTTACATGTAATGGAAGTTTTACTTCTTTGCTATCTAAATAACAAATATAATTATTTGTTTCTTCACTTTCTTCTAAAAACTCTATGTTTTTACCATTTGGTAAATTAACATGTTCAATTAATTCAATTTCATATTCACTATTTGAAATAGGATTTTCAATTAAAACTAAATTATTATATGTTTTTCTAGCTTGAATATTATTTGGTAAATGAACTAAAGAATTAGCTTTTTTAGAATGAATTAATTCATACAATATTTCAGCGTGTCTATCTGTTATTAACATCAAATCATCTTGATAAATATGTTCTAAAATATAATAAATTATTTTCATTTGAATAACGTGATCTTCTTCTTTAAATTTTTCTATATTTAAAATACTATCTGGATATATTACATTTATCTTTTTTTCAACTTGTTTGTCTATATAATTATTATATTCTAATAATGTTTTACTAAATTTATAAAACTTTTGATGAACATTTTTTTCTTCTTTTTTTAATTCTGGAACAATATATTTACGAAAACGATTTCGTGTATACACATCTTTTTTGTTTGATGAATCTATCGCATATGGTATGGTATTATTTTTACAAAACTCTAATATTTCTTCTTTTGTTACATGGATAAGAGGTCTTACTATTTTATAATTATCAGCATCTACTATTTTAGAAAATCCACTATATCCTTTTAGAGTAGATCCTCTAACAATACGCATTAAAATAGTTTCTATTAAATCATCTCCATGATGAGCCGTAAATAAATATTTAGCATGATATTTTTTTATAATATTTTTAAAAAAATTATAACGTTTGGTATGCGCTTCGCTATGAAAATTATCATCGCCATAATCCTCTATAACCATCGTTTCAAAAATTATATTATTATTTCGGCAATACTTTTCCACAAACTCTTGTTCTTCTTTTTGACCTATTCTACCTGTATTATGGTTCACATGTGCACACACAATTTCTATGTCTATTGCTTTTTTTAACTTCAACAAAAGATATAACAAAGACATAGAATCTGGACCACCTGATGTTGCCACTACTAAAAAGTCCCCATACTTAATATTTAAATCATTAAATAAAAAACTATATGCTTCTTCCATAATTCACCTACCAATTTATTTTTTCTATATTATTTTTTTCTAAAAAATTATTAATTTTTGAAAATGGCTTACTTCCAAAAAATCCTCTATAGGCTGATAAAGGCGAAGGATGAACTGCTTCTAAAATTAAATGTCTTCTATTCGTGATTAAGTTTTTTTTACTTCTAGCATAACTTCCCCATAATACAAATATTACTGGTTTTTCTCTTTCATTTAATTTAGATATTACCGCATCAGTAAATATTTCCCATCCTTTATCTTTATGTGATAAAGGTCTATCTTTTATAACACTCATGATTGAATTTAATAAAAATACACCTTGTTTAGACCAATCAGTTAAGTCATTTCCTTGTCTTTTTATACCTAAATCGTCTTCTAATTCTTTTAATATATTTTGTAAAGACGGTGGCCGAGGTACTGAATCATGTACAGAAAAAGAAAGTCCATGTGCTTCTTTATCACCATGATATGGATCTTGGCCTAAAATAACAACTTTTACTTCATCATAATCTGTATATCTAAAAGCATTAAATATATCCGCATATGCAGGAAAACATCTTTTTGTTTTGTATTCATTTTTAACAAAAATACCTAATTTTTTAAAGTAATCTTTTTTTACTTCATCTTTTAAAGCAATATCCCAGTTTTTATTAATCATAATATCACAACCTATTAATATTTTATCAAATAGTATCTTTTAAATCTATACAATTATCAAAATATTAAATGAATTAAAAGATTGGTATCACTTTACCATACACCTATAAAAAAAACAAATGCATATTTTTTGTTTTCTTTATAAATTTTTTCACGCAATATAAAATTTGGTATATATAAAATTAAATTTTATACAAATAGCTTTAATTATTTTTTTTGTTTTTATAAAAATTTAATTCAAAAAAAACATCTTCTTTTAATTTAAAAAGAGCATATATATTAATAATTGCTAGAAAAGCTACTAAAATATCTACAAAAGACCATAAAAAACTTGAGGATAAAATACACCCTAAAAATAAAACTATCAAAGAACTTATTTTTAATAAATTTAAGTGTATTGGTTTTATTTTTTCAATAAAGTACTTTAGACTAGATTCCCCATCATAATAACCTGTTAGAATGGTTGTAAATGAAAATAATAAAACTGATATAAACAATAAAATGTTACCAACTGAACCTAAATGATACTGAAATGCATATTGGGTTATTTCAATTCCATTAACATCAGTTAATACTAATTCTTTATAGTTAGACGTCATGACTATAATTACTGTTGAAGTGCAAATTAATAATGTTGTTATATAAATACCCAACATTTGGATATATCCTTGCGAAGCAGGACTATTAGTAGATGAAGTTGAAGATGTAATGCTCCCCGTTCCTAAACCCGCTTCATTTGAAAATATTCCTCTTTGCATTCCTATTATAATTGAGTAAAATATTCCACCATAGATAGATTTAAAAGTAAATGCAGATGTTATTATTTCCTTAAATATATTGGGTATTAAAGTAATATTTTTTATGCTTACAAAAACAGCTATTCCAATATAAAGTAAAGTCATAATAGGCACTAATTTAGATGAAAAAGACGCTATTTTTTTAAGTCCACCATATATAATTAATGATGTTATTAATACTAATAATATTCCTATTATAAATTTTGGTATATTAATTATTTCTACAAAAGATTTAGTGATCGTATTACCTTGTATACCTACAAAACCTCCCACATAACTAACAAGTATTAATAAAGCGTATAAACTTCCTAACCATGTTTTTTTTAAACCTTCTTTTATATAATAAGACGGACCTCCCTTATACTCATTACCATCTTGTTTTCTATAAATTATACCTAAAACTGTTTCAGAAAAGGTATTTGAAGCAGATAAAAAAGCACTTATCCACATCCAAAATATGCTACCAGGTCCTCCTATATATAAAGCCAGAGAAACTCCTGCTATACTTCCTACACCAATTCTAGAACCCAAAGTCATAAAAAAACTTTGAATGGGAGTTATGCCTCGCTTTTTATTTTCCTTTTTTATTAGATTTTTAAACATCTGTTTAAAATCAAATTGAACACCCCTAAGTTTAAATGTAAAGTAAATTCCTGATATAAAAATAAGGGCTGATGCTAAAGCCCAAACTAGTTTATTTATTATTTCTAACATATTATCACCAATATCATTTTATTATATACTGGTGTCTATATATGTCTATTTAAGATGATTGGCTATTTCTACAAATAATTGAAGTGATATTTGTTCTGCCCGAACACTTAAATCCATATTATGTTTTTTTAATATTTCTTCTACTTTTTCAAGATTATAACCTTTCAAATTATTTCTTAATGTTTTTCTTTTTTGTTTAAAACTATCGCGAATTAAATTAAAGAATAACATATTATCTTCAAGTTTTAATAAGCTTTCTTTTTTCTTAAATTCAACTACAATACTATCTACATTAGGCTTTGGTAAAAATACATGTTTACTTACATCCATAATTTTAGATATCTCAAAATAATATTGCAAGAATATAGATAAAGAACTATAATCTTTTGACCCAGGTTGTGCTTTAAAACGATCTCCCACTTCTTTTTGTACCATAACAACAATTTTATCTACATTTATATTATCCTCTATTATTTTCATAATAATTGGCGTTGTTATATAGTAAGGGAGATTAGCAACTACATATAATTTTTTATATTCATACTTTTTTAAATTTTCATTAATATTTACTTTTAAAAAATCTTGATATATAACTTCATAATTACTATAATTTTTTAAATTTTCCTCTAATATTGGTTTTAGTTTTATATCTATTTCATAACACAAAACATTTTTAGCTTTTTCACAAAGTTTATAAGTAAGCGAACCTGCTCCGGGACCAATTTCTATAACTAAAGTATCTTCATTAACACCCGATTTATTTACAATGCTATTAATTATATTTTCATCTACAATAAAGTTTTGACCAAAATTTTTTTTAAAATTAAATTGTTTTTCATTTAATTTTTTTTGCATTTTTGTAGGAGAATATTCCATTTAATCACATCCATACTAATCATTATTTTTTATAGAAGTTGCGGCGATTGCAGCTTCTCCTATAGCGGTAGATATTTGATATACTTTTTTACTTACAATATCTCCACACGCATAAATTCCCTTTATATTAGTTTGCATATCTTCATCTACTTCAATATACCCATTTTTTGTTTTTATATTTAAATTTTTTAAATAATTTATATCAGGATCAAAACCAATGTAGATAAATAATCCTTTTACATTTAGTTCTTTATTATTTAAATCAACGCTATCTAAAACATTATCTTTTTCATTAATATTAGTAACTTTACTATTAAATAATATTTCTATATTAGATTTTTCTTTTATTTTAGATTGTAAAATTTCATCCGCTTTTAATTTATCACTTCTATTTATAATATAAACTTTTGAAGTAATATTAGATAAATATAAAGCTCCTGTTAAAGCACTATTTCCTCCACCTACTAAAGCAACTTCTTTATCTTTGAAAAAACTGCCATCACAAATAGCGCAATAACTGATTCCATGTCCTATTAATTTTTCTTCATTAGATAGTCCTAGTTTTCTAGGAGTACGACCTGTTGCTAAAATAATATTTTTAGTTTTGAATTCATCCCTATTTGTTTTTACTATTTTTTCTTCACCATTACATACAATTTCCACTACATTACCATATTTATACTCAATTTGTTGATTTTTAATTTGTTCATAAATAGAAAGAGCTAAATCGGTACCATTTATTTTCGTAAATCCAGGATAATTCTCAATTTCTGTTGTTTTATTTAATACTCCACCTGGCATTTCTCGCTCTATGAGTAATACATTTATACCCGACCTTTTTAAATAAAGAGCAGCGGTCATTCCAGCTACTCCTGCTCCAATTACTATACAATCATAACTATTCATCGTCATCATCTCCATTATATAAGTTTTGGAATTTAGAACCTTTATTTAAAGTTAAAAACATTATTAAACCTATAATTACCATTAAAAATGAAACTAATTGAGCCATTTTAATACTACCTAACATTAAACTATCTGTACGCATTCCTTCTATGAAAAATCTACCAACACCATACCAAATAAGGTATAAAGATGTTAATTGCCCTACTTTTAAATAACTATACTTGCGCATTAAAACTAAGAAAGAAAAACCTAATAAACACCAAATAGATTCATAAAGAAACGTAGGATGATAATAAAATCCGCCTATATGCATTCCTTCTATTATGAAATCAGGAATAAATAAATTATGAAGTGTTTGTAAAGTGGTGATAGCCCCATGCGCTTCACTATTAAAAAAGTTTCCCCATCTACCAATTGCTTGTCCTAATATCAACCCTATAACAATAAAGTCTAAAATACGCAAAGTCTTAATTTTATATTTTTTAGTATAGAATATAATGAAAAGCAATCCAGCTATTAAACCACCATGAATAGCAAGTCCTCCTTCCCATACCTTAAAGATACTTATGGGATCTTGCATATAATAATCAAAATTAAATATTACATAATATAATCTGGCCCCTATTAAAGCAATAGGAATAAGATAGAAAAACAAATTAACCATGAAATTTTCTGGTATTTTAAATTTTTTTGCTTCTTTTAATACAATTAAGCCTCCTAATAAAATTGCTAAAAACATTATAACAGAATACCAATAAATTTTTATTGAACCAAACGATATTAATATAGGGTTCATTCTCTGTTCCCCCTTGCTAGTATAGGTTCAATAATCATAATATCCATTAATACATTCATAACAGATATTAATACAGCAACTATAAATGCAAAGAAAATTCCATTTATTTCAAAGTGAGAACCTAAAATAAAGTCAGTAACATGTAAAATAAAGACATTAATAAAAGGATAAAATAGCCCTAACGTTAATCCTGTAATAGGTAGTGTTAGCCAAACAATAATTGGTTTTACAGTTTTGTTTAATAAATAAATAATGATTGAAGCAAATAATCCCCAAATACCAAAATAACTATTATCTATATATATTGTCTTTTTAAAAATAATAGATACTATAATTAAAACAAGGGCATAAGCTACCATATGAATTAACCAATCTATAAAACGATTTAAATGTGCTTTAGTGCTTGTTTTTTTATCCATAATAATAAGTTTCATATATTCATCTCCTTATTTTATTATAACACACTTAACCCTATTTTTCACTTTTCATTTCAAACAAAATGTCTCTTAATTCTGTTGCCCTTTCAAAATCAAGATTTTTAGCAGCTTCTTTCATTTCTACTTCTATTTTAGTCATAAGTTTTTCTTTGTCTTTTTTACTCATTTTTGGTGTTTGTTTAATTTCTATTTCTTCTTTGTTACTTATTAATTCTCTTATTTCTTTAATAATTGTTTTTGGAATAATATTATGTTCTTCGTTATATTTTTCTTGTATTTCTCTTCTACGTTTAGTTTCATCTATAGCTATTTTCATAGAATTACTAATAGTATCAGCGTACATAATAACTTTACCAGATGCGTTTCTAGCTGCTCTACCTATTGTTTGAATTAAACTTCTATCACTTCTTAAAAATCCTTGTTTATCTGCATCTAATATAGCTATTAAACTAACTTCAGGAATATCTAATCCCTCTCTTAATAAATTAATACCAACTAGAACATCATATTTTCCAAGTCTCAAATCTCTAATAATTCTAAGGCGTTCTAAAGTTTTAATTTCGCTATGTAAATATGCGACTTTGATGTCTAATTTTTTTAGATATGTTGTAAGTTCTTCTGCCATTCTAATAGTTAAGGTTGTAATTAATGTTCTTTCGTTTTTACTAATTTGCTTATTAATTTCTTCTACTAAATCATCAATTTGATTTTTAGATGGGCGAACTTCTATAGTTGGATCAAGAAGTCCTGTTGGTCTTATTATTTGTTCTATTTTTTTATTGTTAGTTTTTTCTAATTCATATTCTCCTGGGGTTGCAGAAACAAAAATCACTTGATCTATCTTTTCTTCAAATTCATTAAATTTTAAAGGACGATTATCCATAGCACTTGGTAATCTAAAACCATAATCTACTAAAACTTGTTTTCTTGCTTGATCTCCGTTAAACATTCCTCTAATTTGTGGGACTGTTACATGGGATTCATCTATAACCAATAAGAAATCTTTTTTAAAAAAATCAATTAAAGTAGTTGGAGTTGCCCCCGGTTCTTTAAGAGCTAGAGGGCGAGAATAATTTTCTACACCTCTACAAAAACCTGTTTCTTCAAGCATTTCTAAATCATAATTTGTTCTTTCCATTAAACGCTGATATTCTAATAATTTATTTTCTTTTTTAAAATATTCTAATCTAGCTTCTAATTCTTCTCTAATATTTTTAATAGCAATTTTTAATTTATCCTCACTAGTAACAAAGTGACTGGCCGGGAAAATAGATATTGTTTTTTTATTTATTAAAGACTTTCCTGTTAAAGTATCAAATTCACTTATTCTTTCTATTTCATCTCCAAAAAATTCAACGCGAATACCTTTACCATGTTGGTTAACAGGAACTAATTCTAATACATCTCCTTTAACTCTGAAACTTCCTCTTTTTAAATCCATATTATTTCTTTCATATAACATTTCAATTAACTTTTGTAAAACTAAATCTCTATCAATACTATCCCCAACAGTTAGTGTTAACATTTTTTTCTTATATTCTTCTATTTCTCCAATACCGTAGATACAAGATACAGACGCAACGACAATTACGTCATTATTATTTAATAGGGAAGATGTGGCAGAATGTCTTAGTTCATCTATTTCGTCATTAATAGAAGCATCCTTTTCTATATATGTGTCAGTTTTTGCTACATAAGCTTCTGGTTGATAATAGTCATAATAAGACACAAAATATTCTACATGATTGTTAGGAAATAATTCTTTTAGTTCTGAATATAACTGTCCAGCTAGAGTTTTATTATGAGCTAAAACTAAGGTCGGCTTATTAATTTCTTTTATAACATTTGCGATTGTGAAAGTTTTTCCTGTACCAGTTGCTCCCAATAAAACTTGATGCTTTTCATCATTTTTAATACCTTCTACTAATTTTTCTATGGCTTGTGGCTGATCCCCACTAGGTTTATATTTTGAGACTAATTCAAACATATCACACCTCTTTTCTAACATTTATTTTTCTTCTTTTTGTTTTTTTAAATAATCTTTATTTAGTTTTTTTATTAATTCATCTATAGATGAATAACTATATTTACTTTCACTTTCTAAACTTGGAGTATCACTTTCTAAAATTTTAATAGAATTAAGATCCAAATTAATAGGATTAATTTCTTTAGTAGTTTCAAAGTGAATAATTTGGCCTTGGCTTGATTTTGTTCCAAACATAGCAAACGACATTAAATCGGCGGCAAAACCTCCTGGTAATTTATAACAAATAGAAGGAACTGCTTTATTTTTAACATCATAGCCATATTCTCCCACTGGTCCATATTTTATTTTTTCTTCTGGAAGGCTTTTACTAGGACATTGGTGTAATAAATCTTCACTTCTTTTAAATACCGTATTATATAAATATGTTCCGCTAGCGATTATTGGATTACACTCTAAAACATCTACAATTGATTTTCCTAATTTGTTTTTACCAATATATAAATCAACAACATAAGATTTAGGAAAATCTGTTTTATTTAAGGTGTTTATTACTTCTTGTAGTTTTTCCATAATTACTTCTTTAATTGTTTCAAGTAAAAAATCATGAACTCGGGAAATATTATATATTTGTCCATTTACAATAAAAGCTCTATATTCTAAAAGACCTTTTGAATCTTCAGCAATTTCTACAACATCACTGATAATAAAATCATCTTGTTTATGTTCCTCTAAAGCTTTGATAAAAGGTTTTTCTTGTTCAAAAAACTGTTCTACTGAAATAATTTGACTATAATTTTTATTTTTTGTTTTAAAAAAGACACTATCTTTTCCAAATAAATCAACAATTTTTTTAGGATTAGCTAAAATTTGTTCCCCTGTTAATATAATCTTTGTTCGATCTGTATTTAAATAATTGGGCCAATTCAAAGTCTTTTCATAATCATCAATTCCAACTAAAGATAATCCTCCATGTTTAATTACAGCTTCTACTAATTTTTGAGCTTCCAACGCACCTGTTCTTGGAAAAATTTTTTTACCCTTAATCTCTATAACATTATCATCTTTATCATAAAACAAATCATTTTTTTCATCATAAAAAAGATAAACACCTATTTCTTTAGCATAATCCATTTCTAAATCAAATAAACCTCTTTTTATAGAATAACAATAATACATATTTATCACACTTTCTTTTTATTTAAAATTTGTTGTTATTATATCATTTATCAGAATAATTGAAAATACTAAAAAAAGCAGAAAACTGCTTTTATTTGTTTATTTTAAAGATTACTTGATACATATCTTCAAAATCAAATTCTTCGGTATCTACTATATATCCCATTCTACTTAATTGTGCATCTAAGTCTCTAACCATATTAATAGCATTTTTTAAATTGCTTCCTGGGTTTACATAATTTACAACAGGTGGTTGATTATGATTAATTTCTGGCATTTCTTCTTTTTCATTTAAAGTTGGAAATTCTAATTCTGCAATTGTATCTGAATAAAGATTAGGATCTGGTTCTACTGGAATTGGATTTTCATGAATAGGATTATAATTATTTAATGGGTTTAAAACTGGTTGTGGCTCTATGTTTTGACTTTGCGTACTTTCTACAACAACATTGTTTTCTTCTTTATTTTCAATAGTTAATGATTGTTGTGGATTTTCTAAATTTTCTAAAGATGGCAGATTGTTAACTGCTTCTACATTATTTAAACTACTTACATCTAAATTGAAATCAAAAGAACTTGCTTCCTCTTTTTTTACTTCTTCTTCCTCTGGAAATAAATTAAAGAATTTGCCTGGAACTAAAATGTCTTCAGCTCCCTCACTTTCTTCTTCAGTTTCTACTGGTAAAACTGGTGGAATTATATCTTGAGATGGTTCTAATAAATTTTCAACAGGGGCTAAAGGTTTTTCTGTGAAAATATCAGTCGCTTCCTTTTCTATTTTATTTATATCCATAAAACCAGGGTTATTAATATTTCTATCTTGTAATTCTTGTGGATTTTCTACAATCGGTTGCATTGGAATATCCATTTTTGGTAAATCTAAGTTAGAATCTGTACTAGAAGTTAAGTTAAGTTCTTCTAAAGGTTCTTCAAAAACAGAAGTAGGTACTGGAGGAACTTTTGGTACTATAACTTCAGGGGTTGGATTAAATATAGCGGTCTTTTCTTCTGTTGGTAATACTTCTGGTATTTCATTGCCAACTATTGGTTGCGTTGGAATATTTAATGTTTCTATATTAGGACTAAAAACTTCTAAAGGTTCTACATTTAATTTTTCTACTTCATTTTTTTGTTCTATTGGTTGATTAAAGTTTAAAACTTCCACATTATTATCATTATTAAGCATTTTATCAATCTCCTCATCAGTCTTTCTTACTGTTAATCTTTCGTTAATTATTTTTGTTAACAATTCTCTTTGCTTGTCTTGACTGGTTAATCTTAATAAAGAGCGGGCATGTCTTTCTGATATTTGTTCATTTAATAAAGCTTCTTGAACATCATCATCTAAATTCAATAAACGTAATTTGTTAGCAATGGTTGATTGTGTCTTTCCTAATTTACTTGCCAAAATATCTTGAGTTAAATATCCCATATCTAAAATTTTCTTATAAGATATAGCTTCTTCTATTGGAGTTAAATCTTTTCTTTGAACATTTTCTATTAGGGCAACTTCTGCACTATCTTTTTCACTTAAGTCAGTAATAATAGCAGGAATTGTTGTTTTGCCAGCTAAAACACTTGCTTTATATCTTCTTTCTCCAGCAATTATTTCATATTTATCTCCAATTTTTCTTACTACAATCGGCTGAATAACACCATGACCTTTTATTGAATTAGCGAGCTCTTGAATAGATGCTTCACTAAATTTGATTCTAGGTTGAAACCTATTAGGCAATACATCATTTAAATCTAGTTCTACTACTTTTGTTTCCATACAAAAACATCCCTTCTTTATTCTTCTATATCTATAATACTATATCTTGGGAAATAATTCAAGAAAATATTTCCCAAATTTAAAATTAATAAAAAAGACTACTATAAACAGTATTTATTATAGCGGTCTTTTCTTAATTTCACTAAACTTTCTAGGATATTTATTGTTTGTTTTAGCGCTTTTTCTGATTTTTAAAATTGTTCTTATACTTTCCTCTTTTGGTAGTTTAAACTCTTGATTTGTAATAATTTCTGAATTTAAAATTTTTAAGGCTGTTTTGCTTTCTATTATTTCCTGGGAAATGTTGGCCTTCATTGGCAAAAAGAACCCGCCTTCTTTTAACATAGGCACTATGTATTCTAATAATATATTTAAAGGCGCAACTGCTCTTGCGGTTGCTAAATCATACTTTTCACGATTTTCTTTAGCATAATCTTCACTTCTTGCGTGAATTGCTTCTATATCTTTTAAATCAAGTTCTTTAATTACCAATTTTAAAAACTCTATTCTTTTATTTAAAGAATCTAATAAAGTTATTTTTAATTTTGGAAAGGCTATTTTTAAAACAATTCCAGGAAACCCTGCTCCTGTACCAACATCAACTAATGTTAATTCTTGGTCTAAATCAATTACTTTATTAAGTGTTAAAGAATCATAGAAATGTTTTAAATACACTTGCTCTTTTTCTATAATTGCTGTTAAATTAATTTTTTGGTTCCACTCAACTAATAATTCATAATATTTTTCTAGTTGATTTAATTGGTTTGAATTTAAAATTATATCCAAATTTAATATTTCATTTATAAATTCTTTTTCTGTCATTTATGATACTCCTTCTTTAAATAAATCATTAAAATAGAAATATCAGCTGGATTTACACCACTAATTCTTAGAGCTTGTCCAATAGAAGTTGGTTTAATTTCCTTTAATTTTTGTTTTGCTTCACTGGCTAGATTATGAATTACATCATAATTTATATCATCGGGAATTTTTTTATTATCTAAATCTACCATTTTTAGAGCTTCTTTATTTGCTTTATTGATATATCCTTCATATTTTATAAATATTTCAACTTGATTAATAACTTCTTCGTCATAATTTATTTCATAAAAAGCTTGAAGACTTTTCATAGTAATTTCTGGTCTTTTTAATAAATCATATAAAGTGATTCCATCTTTTAAAGTTGCAGAATTTAAATTATTTAAATATTTATTAACTTCTAAAGTGGGGGTTAGTTTATTTGTTTTTAAAAATTTAATTAAGTTTTCAATATTTTCTTTTTTATTTAAGAATATTTTATATTTTTTTTCATCAATAAGACCTACTTTATACCCATATTCTCTTAATCTTAAATCTGCATTATCATGTCTTAAAAGTAATCTATATTCTGCACGAGATGTTAGTAATCTATATGGATCTCTTACCCCTTTAGTAACTAAATCATCTATCAATACACCAATATAAGCTTCATTTCTTTTTAAAATTAAAGGTTCTTCTCCTTTTAATTTTAAAGAAGCATTGATACCAGCAATTAATCCTTGACAAGCAGCTTCTTCATAACCGCTTGTTCCATTTATTTGTCCTGCTGTATATAAATTTTCAACTATTTTTGTTTCTAGTGTTTGTTTTAATTGAGTTGGATAAATGGCATCATATTCAATTGCATATGCATATTTTAATATTTTAGCATTTTCAAGTCCTGGCAAGCTATGAACCATTTTTTCTTGTACATCATAAGGCATACTAGTAGAAAATCCTTGAACATATATATCATCATAATAAATACTTTCTGGTTCTAAAAACAATTGATGTCTTTCTTTATCTTTAAAGCGAACCACTTTATCTTCAATAGATGGACAATATCTAGGCCCAACACTTTCAATATCATCAAGACCACCATACATACTAGATTTATTTAAATTGTCCATAATTATTTTATGAGTTTCATCTGTTGTATAAATTAAATGGCATGGCACTTGCTCTTCTATTTTATAATTTGGTTCTAAATCAAAACTAAACGTACGAAATACACTATCTCCATATTCTGGTTTTGCTTTACTAAAATCAATGCTATTTTTATCAATTCTTTGCGGCGTTCCAGTTTTTAATCTTATAATTTGAAAACCTAATTTTTTTAAGTTATCACTTAAATATAAACTTGGTCTTTCACCATGAGGTCCTTCTAGTTTTCTAGTGCTTCCAATCATTATATTAGCTTTAGTATAAGTTCCGGTAGTTAAAATAACTGCTTTCGCATATAGTTTTTTACCATTTTCTAAAATTACTCCTTGAATTTTGTTATTTTCTACTATTAAGTCTTCAACCATTGCTTCTTTTATTTCTAAATTATTTTGATTTTTTAATGTTTTTAACATTTCTTTAGGATAGGTAATTTTATCTGCTTGAGCCCGTAAAGCCTGTACTGCAGGTCCTTTTGCACTATTAAGCATTTTTATTTGTATTTGAGCTTTATCAGCATTTTTACCCATTTCTCCACCCAAAGCATCTATTTCTCTTACAACAATGCCTTTAGCACTTCCTCCAATAGAAGGATTACATGGCATATCAGCTATATTATTAATGTTGCTAGTAATTAATAAAGTTTTATTATTAGTACGAGATGATGCTAAAGCAGCTTCACAACCTGCATGTCCACCACCTACAACTATAATATCATAATTCATAATTCACCTACTTTCCTAAACAAAATTGGCTAAATAATTGATCAATTAATTCTTCGCTATAATTTTGTCCTATTATTTCTCCTAATTTACTCCATGCTTCTTTTATATCTATTTCTACCATATCTATAGGAATATTATCTTGTATACTACTTTTAGCTGTTTTTACTGCTTTCAAAGCTTCGTTTAAAAGAGCAATACTACGAGCATTAGTTAAATATGTTACATCTGTTGTTTCTATTTGTTCTAAGTTATAAATTTCCTTTATTTTATTTTTTAAATCTTCAATACCTTGATTATTAATTGTACTTATACTTATCATATTTTTCAAATCATAATCTTTTAAATTCAATTTTGTTTCTAAATCTATTTTATTAACAACTATAATATAATTTTTATCTTTTAATTTTGATAATATTTCTTCCTCTTCTTGAGTTAGTTCTTCATTATTATTTAAAACAAATAATACTAAATCTGATTTATCTATTAAATCTATACTCTTTTTAACACCAATACTTTCAACTAAATCACTAGTTTTTCTAATTCCTGCTGTATCTATAATATTAAAAATTATGCCTTCTATAATAATCGTTCCTTCTACTATATCTCTAGTTGTTCCGGCAATATCTGTAACAATTGCTTTTTCTTCGTTTAATAATTTATTTAATAAACTACTTTTCCCTACATTTGGTTTTCCAATAATACAAGTATCTATTCCTTCTTTAATTAAACGACTATTTTCACTGTTTTTTAATATTGCTTCAATCTTTAATTCTATATGATTAAGTTTGGGAAATAATTGTTCATTAGTTAAGACCTCTATATCTTCATATTCTGGATAATCAATATTAACTTCTATGTTTGCTAGCACTTCTATTATTTTTTTTCTAATGTCTTTTATCATTTGAGAAATATTTCCGCCTACTTGAGAAATAGCTAAATCACGCATTTTATCAGTTTTTGAATTAATCAAATCCATAATACCTTCTGCTTGCATTAAATCTATTCTACCGTTTAAATAAGCCCTTTTAGTAAATTCTCCTGGAGTTGCTAAACGACAACCATTTTGAAGTAATAATTGTAAAATTTTATTAGTTGTTGCAATACCACCATGAGCATTTATTTCGATCACATCTTCAGTCGTAAAAGACTTTGGTCCTTTCATCAAACTAATTAATACTTCGTCTATTATTTTATCCCCTTCTACTATATGGTTATAGTTAATTGTATGTGTTTTTAATGAATTAATATTTTTATTTTTTACGATTTTATTAACTATCTCTACCGCCTCATTTCCACTTATTCTAATAATAGAAATGGCACCGACTCCTAAAGATGTTGAGATTGCGGCAATTGTATCATTCATTTTTATCACTTCTTTTCTTTCTCAAATAAATTTCTTGTTTATCATACCATAAAATATCAAGATTGACAAATAAAAAAGCAATAAGATTATTTCTTATTACTTATGCGTTTTTTCTTTTAATATAAATGATTAATCCTGCAACAAAACATGATATTAATACTCCAAATATAATCAAAATATTTTTAGTATAATTTTGTTTTTCATTAATACTTTTTTCAGATAACCAATCTACTTTAGCTATAATTGTTCCTTTATTATTTTTTTCATCCTCATATTTAAAAGTATACGTACCATTATTTTTAAAACTATAAGAATAACTATTTCCTTTAATAATTTTGCAATTATCATTTTTAAATTTGATGGTCGCTATCACTACATTATTTACTTCATTATAATTTATGTATGGTAAACATTTTGTTTCAATTTTGCTTTCGTTATATACATAAACTGGTATTGATGTAAATATTTTGGTATCTGATATTTGAGCTGTTATAGTGGCTCTCCCTAAAGAATTAGCTGTTATTTCTCCAGTTTCTGATACCTTAACTATATTTTCATTTGAAGTTTTCCAAATTATATTTGGCTCTTTTAGAGTTTTAGGAAATATTTCTATATTTAAATTTTTAATTTCTTTTTCTTTTATAAAAATTTTATCAGGAAGAATTTTAATTTCTTTAATTTCTTCCTTTTTTGAAACTTTTACTTTTATATTAGAATATATTTTACCATCTGGTGTTTTTATAGTAATATCAGCTATTCCTTCTTTTAATCCTTTTATCTTTCCTTCTGCTGATACTGAAACTATTTTATTATCGCTACTAACAAAAATTACTTTCTTATCTGTTGCATTAGTTGGTAAAATTTTATATTCAACTGTTTTAGTTTCATCTATATTTAACGTTATTTCTTTTTGGGAAATATTAATTGAATTTATTGGAATTTTCTCTTCAGTTACTTTTACCTTTATTTTTGAAGTATAATTACCACTATCTGTTTGAGCAAGAACATTAGTCATTCCTGGTTTTATTCCAGTTATTATTCCGTTTTTTACTGTAGCAATACTTTCATCTTCACTTTTCCAAAGTATTTTTTTATTTGTTGCATTTTCTGGCGAGATTATTGATGTGATTATTTCTGTATCTCCAACATTTAAAATTACTTCTGTTTTTGATAATTTAAAATTAGTAATAGGAACTTCTTTTATATTTAATAAATAGGTGTCTAAAATATTATTTTCTTCATTAAAAATTTGAATATTAGCGTTCCCTGTAGATATTGGTTTAATTAATAAATTATCTTCTTTTATTTCTATATTAGCTATATAAGGTGTAATTCCTATTTTTAATTTATTTATATGACTTTCTATAAACTTAATACTTATATCTTCTTCACCATAAGTAATATTTCCTGTATTTGTTTCAAATTTAAAATAAGGTTTTTCTAATATATAATTAGCAAAACTTTGTGAAACAATATCAATATCTGTTTGAGTTATATCATTAGATACATTTGGTATTAACATTCTTCTTATCATCGTATTATTCAATAAATTTAAGGCATTACTTTTTATTATTTCTTCATTATTTCCCAATGCATTTCTAGCACTTTCAAATCTATTGGTAGAATTAGATGAACTAGTATTTATGCTATAATAATTTAATAAAGTATTATATAAATCCAAATTTAAATCATTTGTTAAATCTTTATATAAATTTAAAGCATCTAAATCAGCTAATGCATCACTACTTGAAAAACTACTTGCACTATTTGTACCTAATAAGGAATTGCTATATTCTTGCAACGCATTTAAATCTGTTATTTGATTTTTCAATCTATAATTTATAACTTCCTCTAATAAGGTCATTAAATCTCCCGCCCAACCGGCATAATCTGTGCTAGCAGATACAAATCCCATTTTAACTGTATCCCCATATTTAACATATGCATTTAATGTTGCCATCATATGAATAAAATCTATTTCTTTCTTTAATATTTTATCTACTAAAATTTCATCTGTTTGAAAAATAGGAACGTTTTCTTGAGAAGTAACATATGTGATAAAGTTTTCATCTATATTCCCTAAAAGCATATTCCAAACTGAACCATTATATCTATCTTTTCTAATATATTGTAAACATAATTCAGTAACACTTAAAGAAAGATTATTTTCCTCTATATAATTTTCAGCTAAAGTTTGAAGTTGTTTTACTTTATTTAATACTATTTTATTTTGCTCATTTATATAATCATCACTAATTGAATAATTTGGATATGCAAATAGTGTTATTTTATTTTCTTTGATATTTAAAAATAAAATTGAAAAAAATGAACAAATCATTAAACTAACAACTAAAACACTTAAAAATATATTCTTTTTTTCCATTTACTACTCACCTATTCTAGATATAAGTTTAATTGTTAAAAGTATAAAAGTCAACAAAAAAACTTTAGATAAATATATCTAAAATTTTATTTTTCTTTACATCTAATAACAACATAACGATTTGGTTTTTCTCCAAAACTTTCTGTTTCTAACTCTTCTTTTTCTGAAACAATTGTATGAACAATTCTTCTTTCATAAGAATTCATTGGATCTAATTTGACTTCTATCTTTGTTTTTAATACATCTTTCATAATTTTTCTTATTTCTCGTTCTAAACGTTTTACTTTTTTATCTTTATAGTTAGATACATCAACACTAATACGGATATTAAAACCAATTTGATTGTTTACTGCTTGATGTAACAATAATTGAATTGCATTTAAAGTTTTTCCATCTTTTCCTATTATAATATTATTGTTATCACTAATAAGCATTATTTCATAATGATCTTCTTTTTCTCTAATTTCAGAATTAATAACAATACCCATAGTAGTTCCTAAATTTTTAATATATTCTTTAATATATTTTTTTACATCTTCTTTTTTTACTATTTCTAATAAAACTTTTTTACTTTTAAAAAGTTTTGCTTCTGTTTCTTCTTCTTTTATATAGATTTCTTCTAAATTTAAATTATTTTCTTCTAAATATTTATTAAGTATTTCTTCTTTATTTTTTCCTTCTAATCTTACTTTATTTAGCATTTAACTTACTCCTTTTAACATATAGATTTTGTAAAACTGTAAAACCACTATTAAATATCCAATATAGAGCTATTCCAGTAGATATTCCAAAAGACATAACAGAAATCATAATTACCATAACATTTGTCATTGTTTTCATTTGATCCGCTTGATCTTTATTCATAGATGCTCCACTATTAAGTTTAAATGAAAAATATGTAGTTAAAACAACCAAGACAACAAATATTAAATAATAGTAGTTTCCTGCTTTAAGAGCTACTAATGGACTTGTTCCTAATTGGAAAGGTCCTAAATTTTCTTCAAATATAACTGGTAAACGATTTAATGCTTCATAAAAAGCAAAGAAAAGTGGAATTTGAATTAATGAAAAAATACATCCAGACATAGGATTTATGTCATACTTTTTATAAATCATTAACATTTCTTGACTTTTTTGCATCATACTTTCTTGATCTGTTTTATTATTATATTTTTTTTCTAATTTATCTAATTCTGGTTTGGCTTTTTGTAAATTTTCTGATTGCATAGCTGTTTTTTTAGTTACAGGAACCATAATTAATCTTATTAATAATGTTATTATAATGATTGCAAAACCATAATTCTTAGTAACTTTTCCTATTTTAATAATAAACCAAGCTAAAGGTTTTACAAAAATGGTTGTCCAAATTCCTTCATAACCACCAGAAGTCACTCTAAATTCTTCACATTCTGGTAATTCATCTATTTTTACTTCATATTTTTTATATAATTTTAAAGTTTCTTTATCCTTTGGCTTACATAATACATTTTCTGTTAAACTTTGGCCAGTAACAGGATTAGAAACAGCTTTTTTTTCTTCTGTTTTTAATATTTTTGTACATCCAGTCATAGTAATAGTTATAAATAACAAAACTATAATTAATAATTTTTTCTTTTTCATAAATTATTCTCCTTTAATATTTTTAAGTTATTAAAACTTTCTAATAAATTTTTTTGAAGTTCTTGAAAACTTATATTTAAAACTTCATTCCTTAATATTATAATACAATTAAAATTATTTTTATAGTCTTTTTTATCAATTATATTTTTTAATCTTCTTTTATACTTATTTCTAGTGACCGCATTTCCGATTTTTTTCCCCACAGACAAACCAAAATGATAATAATTTTCTTCATTCCATTCTAAATATATAAAAAAATATTTTGTTTTATACGGTTTACCATTTTTTATTATTCGGTTAAAATCTTCATTTTTTTTCAAAATATTTATTTTTTTCATTACAACACCTCTTTTAAAGTAAAAAACCACTGAAACTCAGTGGTGTATTATTTTAGTGTGCTAATACTTTACGACCTTTTCTTCTTCTTCTTTTTATAATCGATGTCTTAGTACGTGCTAAAAATCCTATTTTTTTACTTCTTTTTCTATTATTTGGTTGATAAGTTCTTTTCATTGTCACACCTCCTGAACTAAAAAAATTTTTCGTTGCTCAATTAATTATATAGATAAAAGTCATTTT
The DNA here is from genome assembly GCA_015059285.1 of Bacillota bacterium. GTDB lineage: Bacteria > Bacillota_I > Bacilli_A > RF39 > UBA660 > SIG208. The sequence continues at coordinate 88,112 of SVAS01000002.1, forward strand.
TGTCAAATATTTTTTTCTTTATTTTTATTATTGTTGAAAACTTTTGGGAAATAATACAATTTTTGCTATATTTTTTATTTTTTCCACCAAAACCAACATTTTTTTCATATTATCTTATAATAGTTAATTCTATTTTTACACATAAGTGTGGAAAAATTATTAACTTTTAAATGTTCAAAACTTTTTTTCCACTTTTTTGTGGATATAAGCGGTTTAATCTTATTTTATAACAAATTTTTTCCACAAATCTTATTTTTTTATTGGCTTTTTTGATTTTTTAATGTAAAATGAGGTTAACGGGGATTGTGGGGTGAATGGTATGGATATTCAAAACATTTGGACTTCTTTTTTAAATAAAATAGAAGAATATTTAAATCCTATGCTATTTGAAGCTTGGTTTTCTGAAACTAAATTAATTGAATTAACAGAGGATAAAGCAAAAGTTTTAGTTCCTATGCAAGTTCATAAAAAGCATTTAAAAGAAAACTATAATGATTTGGTGGAAAATATTTTTAATGATATAACAGGTTCTAATTTTAAAATTGAATATGTTACTGATGAAGAGGTTAAACAAAACATTGTAATTGCAGATAAAGGTGTTCCTTCTAATAGAAATTTTGAATCAAATCTTGATCCTAGATATACTTTTGATAATTACGTAGTAGGGGAAAGTAATAAATTTGCCCGCGCTAATGCTTTAGCTGTTGCAGAAAAACCAGGACTTATGTATAATCCATTATTTATTTATAGTAATAGTGGTTTAGGAAAAACACATCTAATGCATGCTATTGGTAATTATATTGTGGAAAATAGTAATAAAAAAGTATTATACGTTACTAGTGAAAAATTTGTTAATGATTTTTTAAATATATGTAGAACAAACAAAAATGATAATAATTTTGAATTAATTGATGATTTTAAAGCAAAATATAGGGATGTTGATGTTTTAATGATTGACGATATTCAATATTTAGAAATTGCCAACAAAACTCAACAAGAATTTTTTAATACATTTAATGAACTGCATAATAAAAACAAACAAATTATTATTTCATCTGATAGATCTCCCGATGATTTAAAAAAATTAGAAGACAGATTAAGAACTCGTTTTAACTGGGGCCTTACGGTTGATATTTTACCACCAGACTTTAATTTAAGAATGAATATTATAGATAAAAAAATACAAGCACATGAAATGGCTATAGATTTTCCACAGGATGTAAAAGAATATATTGCAAGTAATTGTACAAGCGATATTAGAAAACTAGAAGGAGCCATTACTCGGGTATTTGCTTATGCTACCATTATGAATGGAAGTAATATTACACTAGATCTTTCAATAGAAGCTTTAAAAGATTACTTTGTTAAAAGTATCATTTCTAAAAATAAAATAGATCAAGTTCAACAATTAGTAGCAAGAAAATATAATATTACTGTAGAAGATTTAAAAAGTAAAAAAAGAAGTGCAAATATTGGAGTTCCTAGACAAATTGCTATGTACATATGTAGGAATTACTTAAATGAACCTCTAGCTCGAATAGGTAGTGAATTTGGTGGTAAAGACCATACAACAGTTATGCACTCTGTTGATAAAATTAAAAAAGAAATAGTGAAAGATATCAATTTAGCTGACACTATTCAAAATATAGTAAATCAAATAAAATAAATCTGTGGAAAATAAAAATAAATAAACATAATTTTAAACAAAAAAAAGAATAAAAAAATAAGAAAAAATAATGTGAAAACACTCTTTTCCACATTTTCCACATCTATAATAAAGATATTTAATAAAAAATAATAATATTTAGGAGGGTTTTATGAAACTTACAATTAAACAAAATAAATTAATGGAACATTTAAATTATGTTATTAAAGGAATATCATCTAAAAATTTAATTCCAATATTAAACTGCATAAAATTTGAACTTACAAACGAAGGTTTATATTTAATGAGTACTGATAATGAAATAGCTATTAAAACTTTTATTGATAAAAACGAAATTGAAAAAATTGATGAATTAGGTACCATAGTTGTTTCTGGAAAATATATTTATGATATTATTAGAAAACTACCTAATGATAATATAAATATAGAAGAATTGGTAGATTCTAAATTAAATATTTATACATCAAATTCATCTTTTAATTTAAATTGCAATAATGCTAATGAATTTCCTGATTTAGAATTAGAAGAAAAATCTAATCCTATTATAATTAATAAAAAGATATTTAAAAATATTATTAGTCAAACAATTTTTGCAACATCTACTCAAGAATCAAGACCTGTGTTAACTGGTATTAATTTTAAAATAACTGATAATATTTTAACTTGTACAGCAACTGATTCTTATAGATTGGCTAAAAAAATAGTAGAATTAAATGAAAAAATTGATGAAGAAGTAAATATAATAATTCCTACAAAAAACTTAAATGAACTTATTAGAATGTTTACAGATGATGATGATAATATAGAAATGCATATATTTAATAATAAAGTAATATTTAAGTTTGGTTCTATTATAATGTTATCCAGAATCATTAACGGTACTTATCCAGATACATCTAAATTAATACCTACAGAATTTTTGTTAACAATTAAAGTAAAATTAAGTGATTTTTACAATTCAATTGATAGAGCTTCTTTATTAACTAACGAAAGTGATAAAAATACTATTAAATTAGAAAGTAAAGATAATATAATTATAGTTTCTTCAAATATTCCAGAAATAGGAAATGTAGAAGAAAAATTAATTGGTATTAAAAATATAGATGAAAATATTAAAATAGCATTTTCATCAAAATATATGATGGAAGCATTAAAATCACTAGATTGTGAAGAAATAGTTTTAAAATTTAATGGTGAAATAAAACCAATTATAGTTCAAAATCCAGAAAGTGATGATTTAATTCAGTTAATTTTACCAATTAGAACATATTAAAGAAAGAAAAAATCTTTCTTTTTTTGTTATACGACATAAAAAAACAAAATTCGACAAAATAAAAAGGTATAAAAAAAAGGATTTTTCGAAGTTTTGTCGAAAAATATTAATAGGGAGGTGAAGTATGGAAAGTAACTATGAAATAAATAAGGGAACATTAGCTTTAATACCAATTAGTGATAAATTAACAAAAGTAATAGAATATGAACAAAGTTTTTTGATAGCAAATTCAATTAATAAAATAATTGACACTAGTTGTAAAGCTTTTGGTAGTTCTTATCTTGGTAGAAGTGAAGGAACAAAGTCTTTATTAGGAGTAAATTATAAAGCACCTATTATAATTAGTGAAGCAAAAAATATTATCTTTTTTCCAACATCATCACCAAGAGGTGATAAGTGTTGTTGGATTTCTTTGAATAATATTAAAAATTATAAAAAGTTAGATAAAAGTACAATTATAAATTTTATTAATAATAAAGAATTACAATTAGATATATCTAGTTTTGTTATTGAAAATCAAATATATAAAGCTACAATGCTAGAGTCAAAACTTAGAAAACTAAATTTAACTTAAGATAATAATTATCTTAAGTTTTTTTTGTTTAAATTTAGTTTATTTATGATATAATAGTTATGGGTATAGGTGTACTTAAATATAAGGTATTTTCCTAAAATGGGCAAAAAAAAGGAAATGGAGAGGGTTTAATGGTTTTAACGGAGTTAAATTTAATAAATTTTAGAAATTATAAATCATTAAATATAAAATTTTCTGATAACATAAACATTATTTATGGAAACAATGCTCAAGGAAAGACAAATATTTTAGAAGGTATTTACTTTTTAGGAGTTACAAAATCACATCGTTCTTTTATTGATGAAGAATTAATATTAAAAGGAGAAAAGCAATCAAAGATTTTGGGAAAAATAAAAAAAAATAAATTTAACTCTAGTTTTGAAATAACTATTAATAATGGTAAAAAAAAATATAAAATAGATAATAATGAAATAAAAAAAACTAGTGATTATATTTCAAATATAAATATAATTATATTTTACCCTGAAGATTTAGAAATTATAAAAGGTTCTCCTGGTATTAGAAGAAAATTTTTAAATTTAGAATTAAGTCAATTATATAATAATTATTATAGAGTTTTAAATGATTATAATAAATTATTAAAAATTAGAAATGAGTACCTTAAAAAACTACAAAAAAATTTAATTATTGATCAAAATTATTTTGAAATAATAACAGAATATTTAATTGAAAAAGCTATTTTTATTTATAGAGCAAGAAATAAATTTATAAATAAAATTAATGAATATTCTAATGATATTTTTAAAGAAATAATGAATTTAAGTAATTTTAAAATAAATTATAAAACAAATTTTGAATTTAAAGAATTTAATGAAATAGAAATAAGAGAATTATTAAAAAGTAAATATGAAACAGAAAAAAATAATGAAATTCGTTTAGGAAATACTTTATATGGACCACATCGTGATGATTTTGAATTTACTTTAGATAATAATGATTTAAAATCCTTTGGTTCACAAGGACAACAAAGAATAGCAGTTCTTGCAATAAAGCTTGCTGAAATAGAAATATTTAAAAATTATTCTAAAACAACTCCTATATTATTACTTGATGATGTGTTTAGTGAATTAGATGATCAAAAAAAGAATAATTTATTAAAATATATTAATAGTGATATTCAAACAATAATCACTACAACAGATTTGGAAAATATAGATAAAAAAATAATAGATGTTTCAAAAATATTTAAGATAGAAAATGGAAATATAGTAGAAATAAAAGAAGAGGTGTAATTATGAATGAACAACATTATGACGCATCGGATATTCAAGTTCTTGAAGGGCTTGAAGCCGTAAGAAAAAGACCAGGTATGTACATAGGAACAACAGATGTAAAAGGATTACATCATTTAGTTTGGGAAATAGTAGATAATTCTATAGATGAAGCTTTAGCAGGTTATTGTAAGAATATTGATATTATCATTAATAAAGATAATTCTATAACAGTTAAAGATGATGGTCGAGGAATTCCTGTAGGAACACATGCTAAAACAGGAATATCTACTGTTGAAACAGTTTATACAGTATTACATGCAGGTGGTAAATTTGGTGGCGGAGGCTACAAAGTTTCTGGAGGCTTACACGGTGTTGGAGCAAGTGTAGTTAATGCATTATCAAGTGCTGTTACTGTAACAGTTTATAAAGAAGGTAAAATTCACGAAACAAAATTTGCAAATGGTGGTAAGACTATACAACCACTTACTGTTATAGGAGAATGTGACATAAATAGAACAGGTACCACTGTAACATTTAAACCAGATCAAAATATTTTTGATACTACAATTTATGATTATGACACTTTAATGGTAAGAACTCGTGAATTAGCTTTTTTAAATAAAGGATTAAGTTTAACTTTAAGAGATGATAGAGATAATGAAGATACTACTGGAGAAAAGTTTTATTATGAAGGTGGTATTAGTGAGTATGTAAAATATTTAAATAAAAACAAAACTGCTATTCATGAAGAAATTATTCATCTAGAAGGTGAAGAAGATGGAGTTATGTTTGAAGTTGCAATGCAATATAACTCTAGCTACACTGAAAATATTTATTCTTTTGTTAATAATATTAACACTCATGATGGTGGAACACATGAGGAAGGTGTTAGAAGAGCCTTAACTCGTTTAATAAACAATTATGCAAGGAAAGCAAATATTTTAAAAGATAAAGATGAATCTTTAACAGGTGATGATGTTAAAGAAGGTTTAACAATGATTGTTTCTTGTAAACACCCAAATCCACAGTTTGAAGGACAAACAAAAGGAAGATTGGGTAATTCAGAAGTAAGAAAAATAGCAGATAGTGTTTTTTCAAATGGTTTTGATAGATTTTTAATGGAACATCCAGAAGAAGCTAAAATTATTGTAGATAAAGGGATAACAGCTTCTCGTGCAAGAGTGGCAGCTAAAAGAGCTAGGGAACTAACACGTAGAAAAGGTGGATTAGAACTTACAAATCAATGGGGAAAACTAGCTGATTGTTCTTCTAAGGATCCTTCTATTTCTGAAATATTTATAGTAGAAGGGGATTCTGCAGGTGGACAAGCAAAACAAGGCAGAGATGCTAAAACTCAAGCAATTCTTCCTCTTAGAGGAAAAATATTAAATGTTGAAAAAGCAAGACTAGATAGAATCTTGGGAAATGAAGAAATTAGAAGTATGATAACAGCATTTGGTACAGGAATTGGTGATGAATTCAATATTGAAAAATTAAGATATCATAAAATCATAATTATGACCGATGCCGATGTGGATGGTTCTCATATTAGAACACTTCTTTTAACGTTATTTTATCGCTTTTTTAGACCTATTATTGAACAAGGACATGTTTATGTAGCCCAACCACCATTATATAAAGTAACACATGGAAAAACATTTAAATTTATATTAACTGATGAAGAATTAGATGAATATTTAAAAACTTTACCAGCTTCTACTAAATACGTAATTAATCGTAATAAAGGTTTAGGAGAAATGGATAAGGATGAATTATGTGAAACAACAATGAATATAGAACATAGAACATTAAGAAAAATTACAATAGAAGATGCAATTTTAGCAGATCAAGTATTTGAAACCTTGATGGGTGAAGAAGTAGAACCAAGACGTCAATTTATTGAAGAAAATGCTATATATGCAGAAAATTTGGATATTTAGAGGTGATAATTTATGGATAGATTAGAAAATAGTAATATAGTATCAGAAATGCAAAAATCATTTCTTGAATATTCAATGAGTGTAATTATTTCCAGAGCAATACCTGATTTAAGAGATGGTATGAAACCAGTTCATAGAAGAATATTATATACAATGCTAGAATCAGGGTTTACGCCAGATAAAGCATATGTAAAATGTGCAAAAACTGTAGGAGCAGTTATTGGTAACTATCACCCTCATGGAGATACAGCTGTTTATGATGCTATGGTTAGAATGGCTCAAGATTTTAGTTATCGTCATCCACTTATTGACGGACATGGTAACTTTGGATCAATTGATGGTAGTACAGCCGCTGCATATCGTTATACAGAATCAAGAATTTCTAAAATAGCGATGGAATTGGTACGTGATATTAATAAGAATACAGTAGATTTTGAAGATAACTTTGATGCTTCAAGAAAAGAACCTGTGGTACTTCCTTCAAGGTTTCCTAACATATTAGTAAATGGAACAATGGGAATAGCAGTAGGAATGGCTACAAATATACCACCACATAATTTAGGTGAAGTAATAGATGGATGTGTAGCTTATATAGACAATAAAGATATAGGTACACTAGAATTAATGCAATATGTTAAAGGACCAGATTTTCCAACCGGTGGCAGTATCTTGGGAAATAGTGGAATAAAAAAAGCTTTTGAGACTGGAAAAGGAACAATTTCAATAAGAGGTAAAGTTGATATCGTTGAAAAAAAAGATCGCTTTGAACTAATCATCACAGAAGTTCCTTACCAAGTAAATACAACATCTTTAATTACTAAAATAGCTGAGTTAGTTAGAGATAAAGTAATTGAAGGGATTTCTGATTTAAGAGAAGAAACATCGTTTCAAGATGGTATGAAAATAGTACTTGAATTAAAAAGAGATGCAAATCCAAATGTTGTATTAAATAATTTATATAAACATACACCATTACAATCTTCTTATGGAATAAATATGTTAATGTTGTATCAAGGAAAACCTCAAATAATGGGCTTAAAAGATATAATTTCTAATTATATTGACTTTCAAAAAGAAGTAATTTATCGTAGAACACAATTTGAATTAGACAAGGCAAAAAAACGTGCTCATATTTTAGAAGGATTGAAAATTGCCTTAGATAGTATTGATGAAGTTATTAAAATTATAAAAGAAGCAGATAGCGATGTTGAAGCAAAAGCAAAATTAAGTTCAAGATTTGGGTTAGATGATGTTCAAACAGAAGCAATATTAGAAATGCGTTTGCGTAAATTAACTGGATTGGAAAAAGAAAAAGTATTAGAAGAATTAAATGATTTACTAAAATTAATTGAACATTTAACAAATATTTTAAGTAGCGAAGAAAATATATTACAAGTTATAAAAGAAGAGTTGTTTGAAATAAAAGAAAAATACGCTGAGCCTAGAAAAACAATAATAGATATGTCAGCGATTGATTTTATTGAAGATGAATCTTTAATTCCAGTTGAAGATATAGTTGTTACTTTGACAAACAAAGGATATGTTAAAAGAATAACAAGTGAAACATACCGAACTCAAAATAGAGGAGGAGTAGGAGTTAAAGGAATGAGTACAAACGAAGAAGATTTCGTAGAAAATATTCTTTCCTTAACAACACATGATTATCTATTATTCTTTACAAACAAAGGAAGAGTTTATCGTATAAAAGGTTATGAAATTCCATCATTTAATAGGCAATCTAAAGGGATTCCGATTATAAATTTATTACCTTTAGATAAAGAAGAAACAGTAAAAGCTATGTTAACTGTTAAAAATGAAGAAGAAAATCAATATATTGTATTTTGTACACAAAAAGGGTTGGTTAAAAGAACTGAACTAAAAGAATTTGAAAGTATAAGAGCTAATGGAAAAATAGCTATAACATTAAAAGAAGATGATGAATTAATTTCTGTTAAAAAAACAACAGGAGAAAACGAAATTTTAATAGCATCTTCTAATGGTCGCATGATACGCTTTAAAGAAAATGAAATTAGAGTGATGGGAAGAACAGCTTCTGGTGTTAGAGGTATTGACGTCGAAGATGGTTATTGTGTAGGTTGTGAAATAGCTGAAACAAATCAAGAAATTTTGGTTGTAACAGAAAGAGGTTATGGTAAGAAAACATCAATTGAAGAATATAGAATGACACATCGCGGTAGCAAAGGTGTTAAAGCATTAAATATAACTGAAAAAAACGGAAATATAGTATCTTTTAAAACATTGTTTGGTGATGAAGATTTGATGATAGTTACTAACAATGGCATTATTATTAGAATATCTTCTGAACAAGTTTCATCAACAGGCCGTGTAGCACAAGGGGTCAAATTAATAAATTTAAAAGATGAACAAAAAGTAAGTACAGTTGCTAAAATAAAAAAAGATGAAAATGAAGAATTAGAAACAGAATTAAGCAACGAAACAGGAGACAATGAATAGGCGATTTATTTAAATCGCTTTTTTTTGTTTAAAAACAAAAAAGCCACGTAAATACTAATGTTCCACGTGAAACTATAAATACTAATGTTCCACGTGAAACTATAAATACTAATAATTTATTTGATTTAAAATTAAAAATAGTATATATTATATACAGCACAACATTTATATTTGAACCAGGTCAGAATCGGAAGATAGCAGCCTTAAGGATCACTAAATGTGTGTGCTTTTTATTATGGTGGTGTTTTTATGATGAAATATATGGAAATGGCTTTAGAAGAAGCAAAAAAGGCTTATAAAAATGGAGATGTGCCTGTAGGAGCAGTAATTGTAAAAGATAATAAAATTATTTCTAAAGCTTATAACAAAAAAGAAAAAAACAATGTTTCTGTATATCACGCGGAAATATTAGCTATTATCAAAGCATGTAAAAAATTAAAAACCTGGAGATTAGATGGTTGTTCTTTATATGTTACTTTAGAACCTTGTCTTATGTGTTCAGGAGCAATTATTCACTCTAGAATATCAAAAGTATACTTTGCCACTAAAAATGAAAAATTTGGTTATGTCTCTAGTATAGACAGTTTATTAAATAAAAAAAATAACCATAAAGTTGAAATAGAAGAAGGTTTATGCAAAAAACAAGCTCAAAGGATATTAATAGATTTTTTTAAAAACAAAAGGAAATAATCAATTTATTTCCTTTTATTGTTTTGGTTAAAATGTTATAATAAATAATGGATTAGAGGGTGACTTTATGTATCAAGCTTTGTATAGAAAATATAGACCTTTAACTTTTGATGAAGTTGTTGGACAAGATGTTATCATTAGGACATTAAAGAATGCTGTTTTAAACAAAAAAATATCTCATGCTTATTTGTTTACAGGGCCAAGAGGAACAGGAAAAACAACTATTGCAAAAATCTTGGCTAAAACCATAAATTGTTTAAATTTAAACGATATGACGCCTTGTAACAACTGTGTAAGTTGTACACAAATCAATCAAAAACAATCAACAGATATAGTGGAAATAGATGCTGCATCAAACAATGGCGTCGATGAAATACGTGAAATAAGAAATAAGGTGAATTTAGTACCTTCTATTAGTAAATACAAAGTATATATTATTGATGAAGTTCATATGCTTACAACAGGCGCTTTTAATGCTTTATTAAAAACATTAGAAGAACCACCATCACATATTATATTCATATTAGCAACTACAGAACCACATAAAATTCCTGCCACAATATTATCTCGTTGTCAAAGATTTGATTTTAAAAGAATTTCATCAAATAAACTTGTAGAAAGATTAGAATTTATTAGTAAACAAGAAAAAATAGATATAGATAAACAAGCTTTGTTTGAAATATCTCGTATATCCGAAGGCGGAATGAGAGATGCTATAAGTATGTTAGATCAAGTTCTTTCATACTCTGAAGGGATGGTAACTCTAGAGGATGTACATGAGGTAAACGGAACGTTATCTCAAAAAGACCTGGGTGAATTTATTGAAAATATTTTTGATAAGAACATTTTAGAAGTATTAAAATTGATAGATAAATATAATGATTTAGGGAAAAACATTATAAAATTATCTGAAGAAATAATACAACTGTTAAAAAATATATTATTATATAAAACGGTTCCTAATTACTTTGATGATAAAGAATTAGAAGCTTTATATGAACGATTAGGAAATAATACGAAAGTAGAACATTTAATTAATTTGATAGACGAATTTAATAATAGTTTACCAAAATTAAAACAAAGTAATGATCCTAAACTTATTTTAGAACTTTTAGTAATAAAATATATTAGTACTAACAATGAAATAAAAGTTCAAAATTCAGAACAAATTATAGAAAAAAAACAAGAAGTCAGTTCTAAAATAGAACAAATAGATAAAATAAAAAAAGAAAAAGTAAAAAAAGAAACTAGTTTAGAACAAAAAGAAGAAAAGAAGATACAAGAAAATAAAACTTTAGAAAAAACAGATGAATTTCATAAAAAAATTGATGAATTAAAAAACATAAGAATAAATAATACTTTAGCTGAGTTTAATAAACAGCACTTTTTATTTATAAAAGAGGAACTGGATAATATTAAAGATATGTTATTAAATCCTGATTATAGCGAATTTGTATCAACAATATTGGACGGTACATTAAAAGCCGCGAGTGATAAAAATTTAATTTTTGTATACAACACAGACACACTTTCAAATTATTTTAATGAAAATTTATTAATTATAGAAGAAATATTAGAAAACAATTACAATAAACATTATGACGCAATAGCTGTTGATAATATTTCCTGGGAAATAATAAAGAAAGAATTTAATAGTAAAAGTAAACTATACGTATATCAAAAGGAAACTATTGATATCAAAGATTTGTTTAGTTCTCCAAAAGAAAGTGATGAATTAAATGATTTATTTGGAGAAATAATTGAAATTGTTAATTAGAAAAGAGGAAGAAAATATGAACATTCAAGCAATGATGAAACAAGCACAAAAAATACAAAAAGACATGTTAGCTGCAAAGGAAGAAATAAATAATACCACATTTGAAGGAAAATCTTCTTTCGTTACAGTAAAAGTCAAAGGAAGTAAAGAAATTGAAACAATTAATATAGATACTGAAAGTATAGAAAAAGAAGATATTGAAATGTTAGAAGATATGTTAGTAGTTGCAATAAATGATGCTATGAAGCAAATTGATAAAGAAACAGATAAAAAAATGGGTAAATTTACACAAGGAATGCCAGGTTTATTTTAATGAATTATCCAACAACTATTAAAAATTTAATTGAATGTTATAAAAAACTACCTGGAATAGGAGAAAAAACAGCTGAACGTTTAGCATTAGCAACTTTAGAAATTAATCAAGAAACTTTAGATGTTTTTGCAGATAGTATTTTAAACGTAAAACATAGAATTAAAAGATGTAAAAAGTGTAATAATTTATCAGAAGAAGAACTATGTGAACTTTGTCAAGACGAAAATCGTGATCAAAAGACTATATGCGTAGTTGAAGAACCAAAGAATGTTATTTTATTTGAAAAAGTAGGAACATATAAAGGTGTATATCATGTTTTAGATGGTTTAATATCACCTTTAGATGGAATAACGCCGGATCAAATAAAAATTGATTTGTTATTAGAAAGAATAAAAAATGATAATATTAAGGAAATTATTATAGCGGTAAAGCCAAGCATTGAGGGAGAAACAACATCGTTATATATTCTTAAATTATTAGAAGGAAAAGATATAGTTATTTCTAAAATAGCGCATGGAGTACCTCTAGGAGCAGACATGGAGTATATAGATTCATTAACTTTAGAAATGGCTTTAGAAGATAGAAAAAAAATATCTGAGTAATCATAAAACCCTTAATAATACATAAGTTTTATTGAGGTGGACAAATTGATAAAAAAAATATTTGTTATAACAAAAAAAATAGTATTTAGTGCTTTTTTAATATATGGCTTTAATTTAGTGGCATCCCCACTTAATTTAATAATTCCAATAAATTTTATTACTGTTGGGCTTATAACTGTTTTAGGTTTGCCAGCACTTCTTTCGTTAATTGCTATTTTTTTAATAATTTTTTAGGTAGGTGATAAGTATGTTAGATGAGTATAAATTAGAACAACCTGTAGTCTATCAAACATTAGTCAACTCAGTTAAAAAAAATAAATTTTCTCATGCCTACTTATTTGAAACACATGGATTTTCTAAATCTTTAGACCTAGTTTTAGCGTTTGCAAAACTTCTTCTTTGCCCTAAAAACTATAGCAACAACAAATTTTGTGGCAATTGTACACAATGTAAAACTATAGATGCTAATAACTATATAGAAATTAAAATTATACACCCTGATGGAATGTGGATAAAAAAAGAAGAACTTATAGATTTACAAAAGGAATTTTCAAAAAAAGCTCTTACTGGGACTAAAAAAATATATATAATTACAGAGGCAGATAAATTAAATACGGCTTCAGCCAATTCAATTTTAAAATTTTTAGAAGAACCAGAAGAAAATATAATTGCTATTTTAATGGTTGAAAATAAATATCAGTTGTTAGATACGATAGTATCTCGTTGCCAAATTATATCATTACTTAATAATGATAATAAAAATTTAAAAACGTCTTATGAAAAAATATCTAACATTATTAATGATAAAAACTTAAATGAAGAAAAACTGGATAATATAATTTATTTTATTAATTATTATGAAAAGAATGGTATGGATACACTTTTAAACACTCAAAAACTATGGCATCAATATTTTTCTGATAAAGAAATAATAAGTGATGCTTTTGAAATAATGAGTCTTTATTATATGGATGCTTTAAATTTATCATGCGGTTATCATTTGAATTTATTTGATAAATATATGAAAGACTTAAAAGAAATTATTAATACAAATTCAATTGATAGTTTAATCTACAAAATTAATGTAGTTTTAAAATTAAAAGAACTTATAAGGTACAATGTTAATAATAATTTATTATTGGACAAGCTTATAATAGAGTTAGAGGAGGCAAAAAAATGATAGAAGTAATAGGGATTTCTTTTAAAGAACGTGGAAGAATATATTATTTTTTACCTAAAAATTTAAAATTAAAGAAAAACATTACTGTTGTGGTAGAAACTGAACGTGGGTTACAATTTGGTAAAGTTGTTACTGATATAATTCAAATAGATGAAAAAAAATTTAAAGTCCCTTTAAAACCTATTGTTAGGATAGCTTCTAAAAAAGATTACGAAAATCATCGTAAAAATATTAAAGATGCAAATATCGCTTTAAAAAAATGTAAGAGTTTAGTTAATAAATATAATTTAGATATGCAAATCATTGATGCAGAATACACTTTGGATAGAGATCAATTAGTTTTTCATTTTATAGCTGATAATCGTATTGATTTTCGTGTTTTAGCGAAAGATTTAGCGTCCACTTATAAAACAAGAATAGAGCTTAGACAAGTTGGTGTTAGAGATAAAGCTAAAGAAGTTGGTGGAATAGGACCTTGTGGCAGAAAATTTTGTTGCGCCTCATTTTTAAATGATTTTGATAGTGTCTCAATTAATATGGCTAAAAATCAAAACATATCATTAAATCCAACTAAAATAAATGGCGCGTGTGGAAGGTTGTTATGTTGTTTAAATTATGAAGATGAAACATATAAAGAATGTCGTAAATGTTTACCAGAGATAGGTGATAAAATTAAAACAGAAGAAGGAACAGGAACAGTTATCGGTTTAGATATATTAAGTAAAAGTTATACCGTAGATATTCCAGAAGTAGGAAGAGTTAAAGTGAATAAGTCATGCAAATAAAAAACTATTTATTAGGATATAAAAATATGTATATTATGCAAGATACAGATATGTTTAATTTTTCTTTAGATTCTGTTTTACTACCCAATTTTGTTACCATAAATAAAAATATTCAAAATATTCTTGATATTGGTTGCGGTAATGCTCCTATACCTCTAATCCTCTCAACAAAAACAAAAGCAAATATTATGGGTGTTGAAATTCAAGAAAAAGTATTTGATTTAGCTATTAAATCTGTTAAGATTAATAATTTAGAAAACCAAATAAAAATTGTTAATGGCGATATTAAAAAAATTTCTAAAGAATTAGAAACAGAAAGTTTTGATGTCATTACGTGCAACCCACCGTTTTTTAAAGTAAATGAAAATTCTAATATGAATGATAGTGAATATAAAAAAATAGCGCGTCATGAAATAACTTTAAATTTAGAAGATATTATTATGATAAGTAAAAAACTTCTTAAGAATAATGGCGTTTTAGGTATTGTGCATAGACCAGAAAGATTAGTGGAAATTATAGAATTAATGAAAAAACATAATATAGAACCTAAGAAGATGCGTTTAGTATACCCTAAAAAAGATAAAGAAGCCAATATCCTTTTAATAGAAGGAACTAAAAATGGTAAACCTGGATTAAAGATTTTACCACCACTTTATTCTCACGATGAAGATGGAAGTTATACTATAGAAGTTCAAAAATATTTTGTTTAGAGGTGATAAAATGTCTCAAAAGAGTTATAATAATACTCCTACTTTGTATTTAATTCCAACACCTATCGGAAATATGGAAGATATCACTTTAAGAGCTATAAACGCTTTAAAAGAAGTAGAAGTTATTTTTTCAGAAGATACAAGAGTTACAGGAATTTTATTAAAACATTTAGATATAAAGAAAAAATTAATTGCTAATCATGAACATAATGAACAAAAGAATTGTGAAATAGCTTTGTCTTATTTAAAAGATGGATATAATATAGGGTTAGTAACAGATAGAGGAACGCCAATAATTAGTGATCCTGGATATGGGATTGCAAAATTTATTATAGAACATGGTTATAATGTAGTGGGTTTGCCTGGACCTACGGCTTTAATTCCAGCACTTATAGTATCAGGACTTAATCCTTCACCTTTTTTATTTTATGGATTTTTAAATAATAAAGAACAAAAACGTATAAAAGAACTTGAAAGTTTAAAAAATATAAAAGCAACTCTAATTTTTTATGAGGCTCCTCATCGTTTGGAAAAAACATTAGATAATATGTTAAAAGTTTTGGGAAATAGAAATATTAGTATTTCCCGGGAAATAAGTAAGCGATATGAAGAAGTTTATCGTGGACAAATAGATGACATCAAAAAACAAATAGTAGACGCTAAGGGTGAATTTGTAATTGTTGTAGATGGTGATAACACTATAAAAACTTATGACAATTTGACAATTGATGAACATATTAACCTTTATTTAGCGGAAGATATGAAGTTAATGGATGCCATAAAAAAAGTAGCTAAAGAAAGAAATGTTAGTAAAAGTGATATTTATAATGAATATCATAAAAGGTAGATGATAATATGAAATTAATAGTAGGGCTAGGAAATCCTGGAAAAGAATATGAAAACACAAGACATAATATTGGTTTTATGATGATAGATAATATTTTAAGCGAGTTAAATATTACAAACGGAAAAGACAAAATGGGTGGAATATCATATGAAACTAATATCATGGGAGAAAAAGTAATATTTTTAAAACCTATGGAATATATAAATCTTTCAGGAAATGTTATAAATAAATATATGCAGTTTTATAAAATTGCTATAGAAGATTTGTTTATCATTCATGATGATTTAGATTTAGAAGTGGGAAATTTTAAACTTAGAGAAAAAGGTGGTAGTGGCGGCCACAATGGTTTAAAAAATATTGAAAGTCATTTAAAAACAAAAGAATATAATCGTATGAAAATTGGT
The DNA here is from genome assembly GCA_015059285.1 of Bacillota bacterium. Taxonomy (GTDB): domain Bacteria; phylum Bacillota_I; class Bacilli_A; order RF39; family UBA660; genus SIG208. The sequence goes on from SVAS01000002.1 coordinate 104,583, forward strand.
ATTTCAAATAATAAAAACATAGATACTAGAGATTATGTTTTAAGTCGTTTAACCAAGCAAGAAAAAGAAGAAATAAGTAAGATAATTACTCTAGGACCAAATATTATTAAAGATTATTTAAATATGTCCTTTAGCAATTTAATGAATAAATATAATAAATGATACTTTTGGTATCATTTTTGTAGTCTTAAGGAGGTGATCAAATGTCTATATTTAATAATGTGGTAACATTTAATGAAAAAGAAACAGAAATTTCCGGTTTAACTAATGAATTAAAGGCAATATATATTAATAGTGCTTTTAATCATACAAATAGTAATATTGTAGTAGTTACTAATAGTTTATATGAAGCTAGTAAATTTTATCAAATCTTATCTAATTATAATAAAAATGTGTTGTTTTTTCCTATGGATGATTTTTTAACTAGTGAGGCTTTAGCCATCAGTCCAGAATTAAAAATCACTCGTTTAGAAACATTAAATAATATTATAGCAAGCAATAAGTCTGTTGTTATTACTAATTTAATGGGGTATTTGCGTTTTCTTCCTTCTTTAAATACTTATAAAAACAATAAGCTAACATTAAAGGTTAGCTCTGATTATAAAATTAACGAATTAGTAGAAAAATTATTTAAATTAGGTTATCAAAAAGAAACAATTGTTAATAAAACAGGAGAAATAGCTGTTCGTGGTTTTGTTGTGGATATTTTTCCTATTAGTAGCGATAATCCAATTAGAATTGAATTTTGGGGAGACACTATAGAATCTATTAGAATTTTTAATGTAGATAATCAGTTAACAATTAAAGAAATAGATGAAATAACTATTCATTCTAATACTGAATTTTTAGTTAATGGAGATATTGATACTTTTAATTTAAAACAAAGAGATATTATTAAGTATGAAAATAGGACAAGTCTAATAGATTATTTAGATAATCCCTTAGTATTTTTTAATGATTATTTAAATTTAGAAAATAGTTATAATATGTTATTAGAGGAAATGACAGAATATAGTATTTCCCAAGAAATAAGTGCAAATACTATTTATATGAACGATTTTTATGAAATATTACCTCAAAAGAATTATAGGTTTTTATCTTTTGATAATAAAATAGAAAATAATTATAGTTCTATTGAAATTGCTGACTTTATAGGAAATGATTTAGAAAATGCCTTTAACCAATACTTAAAACACTATGATAAAGTAGTAGTTTGTTTAAGTAACCGTTATAAAGTCAACAAAATTTTAGATACAGTAGATAATAATATATTAGTATTTACAAATGAAGAAGAGATTTTTGATCATAAGATAAATTTAATTGTTAAAAATATTAATAAAGGATTTATTTATAATAATGTGGTTTTCTTAAGTGAACAAGAGATATTTAAAACTAAAGAAAATGAAAATGTTTATAAAACAAATTTTAAGTTAGGTACTAAAATAAGGGATATCAATAAACTTCAAAAAGGGGATTTTGTAGTTCATACTATTCACGGTATTGGAAGATACGAGGGTATAAAAACATTAACTAAAAACGGACTAAAAAAAGATTATCTTCAAATTGAGTATAAGGATAATGATAAACTTTATATTCCTGTTGAAAAAATTGAATTAATTAATAAGTATTCTTTTAAAGATGGATTTGTTCCTAAAATAAATAAATTAGGCGGGACTGAATGGATTAAAACAAAACTAAAAGCTCAAAAAAAAGTAGAGGACATAGCTTTAGAACTACTTAAATTATATGCTTTAAGAGAAGCTAGTCGTGGATATGCTTTTCCAAAAGATGATTTAGAGCAAATAGAATTTGAAAAAGAATTTAAATATACAGAAACAGTTGATCAACTAAAAGTTACAGAAGAAATAAAAAAAGATATGGAAAAAGCACAACCTATGGATAGACTTTTATGTGGTGACGTTGGATATGGTAAAACAGAAGTTGCATTTAGAGCAATGTTTAAAGCTATAATGGGAGGCAAACAGGTTGCGCTTCTTTGTCCTACTACTATATTATCTAACCAACATTATCAGAATGCACTTGATAGATTTAAGTCTTTTCCAGTAAATATTGCGTTATTAAATCGTTTTGTTCCGAGTAAACAAATAGAAGAAAATATAGAAAAAATAAAAGAAGGAAAAACAGATATTGTAATTGGTACACATAGACTTTTGAGCGATGATGTGGAGTTTAAAGATTTAGGTTTACTGGTAATTGATGAAGAACAAAGATTTGGGGTAAAGCATAAAGAAAAAATAAAACAATTAAAAAACAATATAGATGTTTTAACTTTATCCGCAACCCCTATACCTAGAACATTACAAATGTCTATGGCAGGGCTCAGAAGTCTTTCATTAATTGAAACACCACCAGTTAATAGATATCCTATACAAACTTATGTTTTAGCTCATAATAATCAAATCATCAAAGATGCAATTTATAAAGAGTTATCAAGAAAAGGCCAAGTTTTTATTTTATATAACAAAATAGAAGATATGAATGCTAAAGCAATAGAAATATCTAAATTAGTTCCAGATGCTAAGATAGTAACGGCTCATGGAAAAATGACTAAAACAGAACTTGAAGAAGTTATGTTTAAGTTTACTAATAAAGAATTTGATGTTTTATTATGTACAACCATTATAGAAACAGGAATTGATATACCAACGGTAAATACATTAATTATAATTGATGCAGATCATTTTGGACTTTCTCAGCTATATCAAATTAGAGGTAGGGTAGGAAGAAGTAATAAGATTGCTTATTGTTACTTAATGTATAATAAACAAAAAATTCTTTCTGATATTGCTATAAAAAGATTAAATGCTATAAAAGAATTTACTGAATTAGGTAGCGGATTTGCTATAGCTATGAGGGATTTATCTATAAGAGGAGCTGGAGATATTTTAGGAAGTGAACAGGCAGGATTTATTGATACTATTGGTGTAGAACTTTTTATGGAAATGCTTAATAATGAAATAAAACAACTAAAAGGTGAAAAAATAGATGTAAAAAACCCAGATATACAACCTCTTTTAGATGTTGAAACAGCTATTGATGATAGTTATGTAAAAGAAGAAGAATTAAAAATAGAAATTCATAAAAAAATCAATGAAATTAATTCTTATGAAAAATTACACGAAACTAAGATTGAATTAGAGGATCGTTTTGGTAATATAGGTGAAAATTTACTTATATATATGTATGAAGAATGGTTTGAAAAAATGGCTAACAAAATGGGTATTAAACAAGTCAAACAAACTAAAAATTTTATTGAGATTATGTTACCTGTTGAACTTACAGAAAAAGTTAATGGAGAACTTCTTTTTATAGAAGCTAGTAGAATAACTAGAATGTTTAGGTTTGCTTTAAGAAGCAAAAGATTAATTATAACGTTAGACACTGTAAAATTAGAAAAACATTTTATATATTATTTGATTGAACTTATGGAAATAATTAATAAAGCAATACAATAAAAAAGTTAAGTTTTAAACTTAACTTTTTTATTTTTTTCCAATAACTTCCATAATATGTGGAATAACTTGTTTTTTTCTTGAAATTATACCATTTAAATAATATCCTTGTTTTAAATGTTCTACTTTTAAACAATTATTTAAAATATCTTCAGCACTTTCGTTATAATATACATATGAACCATTATTTAAAATGTCTGTTACTAATAATAATAGAATGTAGTAATCATTATTTTTAGCAATCTTTTCAATTAACTCAACATATGTTTTACTTGATTCTTCAAATTCTTCTGTATTAACTGTAGATATTTGACTAACACCAACTTTTTTATTGTTAATAGTGAATGTTTTAAAATCTGTATATAAAATTTCTTCGTGATTTTTACCTTTCAAGATAGAACCGGCTTTAAACATTTGCATAGCATAATCATTCATGTCTACGTCTGCTATTTTAGCGAGTTCTAATCCTATTTCTTTATCTTTTTCAGTAGTAGTAGGGGATGCGAATAATAAAGTATCGGAAATTAATCCAGAGAGCATTAATCCAGCCATTTCTTTAGGAATATCAACATTGTTTTCTTTATATAGCATATATATAATTGTATTAGTACTGCCTACTGGCATATTTCTAAAGTTGATAGGCAAATTAGTACCAATGGTTCCTAATTTATGGTGATCAATTATTTCAACAATATCTGCTTCATCTAATCCATCCACACTTTGTTCATATTCGTTGTGATCGACTAAAATTACTTTTTTTCTTTTTTTATTAGCAAGATCTGCAAGTTTAATAAGACCCAAACAATTATGATTTTTATTAACAACAGGGAAATAACTAAAACGAGTTTTATTAGCAATTTCTACAAAGTCTTTAACATCTTCATTTTCATCAAAACAAATAATCTTATCTTTATTTACAATTGTTTTAACATAATTTGCAAGTCCAATAAGTTTTGCTACTTTAAATGAAAAATATTCTGTTTTTATTATATTAACTTTATTAGTTTTAGCAAGAGCAATATGTTCATCTTTTATTCTACTACTACCCGTTAGAATAATTAATTTAACTTTACTTTTAATAGCATATTCAATAATACTATGTCTATCACCAACAATAAGAATAGTATTTTCATCTAATTTAATGTTTTCTATGAATGTTGTACTTTTATAAGAAGCTATTAAAATGTTTCCTTTAATTTCTTCATTAAATTTTAATAATCCTTTACCACTCAATGTTTCTACAACATTTTGGTAGGAAGTACACAAACATTCAAAATCTCCAGAAATTAAGTTTTTAGTAATATCTTTCATAGAAGTCATTCCTAAAAATTCATTGAAATCATCTACAATTGGCACATTACTTATCTTTTTATCATCCATATAGTTGTAAGTTGTAAATAAAGATTCATTTTCATTAATAGTGCAATTTTTCAAATAATTTAAATCTTTTATTTGTAACTTAACATCATTTAAATAGTCAGGAGTGTCTATCTTAAAATATTTTAAGACAAATTTTGTTTCGTTATTTATTTCGCCTAAAACCATAGGTATAGTGTTATTACCTAATTTGTTTTTTAAATAAGACAAGCTAATAGCGCTACAAACACTATCTGTATCGGGTTTTTTATGCCCAAAGATAAAAGTTAAATCCATAAAAATCACTCCTTTACCTAGCGTAACAATTATATCATAAAATGATTATAATAAGTATAAAAAAATCTAAATAACACAAAATATTATTTAGAAAGCGAGGTAATTATGAAAGCAACTGGTGTTGTTAGAAGGATAGATGAGTTAGGTAGAATTGTTATTCCTAAAGAAATTAGAAAAACTTTAAGAATAAAAGAAGGTGAAAATTTAGAGATTTTTATTGATGAAAAGGAAAATATAGTTTTAAAAAAATATTCAACCATGAATAAAATAGAGGATTTGGCGCAAAACTTTGTGGATGCTATTTATGCTTATTCTAAGCATAATATTATTATAACCGATAATGATAGTGTAATCGCAGTAGCAGGCAAATACAAGAAAAAATATTTAGATAAACAAATAAGTTCTTTTTTAGAAAAAATTTTATTAGAAAGGAAACAAATAATAGAAAAATATAATAAAAAAATAAAGGTAATAGAAGACGATGAATTAGAGGGTACTTATATTATAAACCCTATTATATCTAATGGGGATATATTAGGTCTTGTTATTTTTTTTGATGATGATGCCTTGATGGATGATGTAGATGAGCAAATTTGTCAGATTACTGCAAATTTTTTAGGTAAACATCTTGAAGATTGACTTTTGGTGTGCTATAATACCGACAAATGAGAGGTTTTGAAGGAAAGAAGAGCAAGATAGTTTTTAAGAGAGCCTAGATAGGTGAGAGCTAGGTAAATGATGCTTGTTTTGAATGGTTCCCGAACTTTTTAGTCGATATGTAGGCTAAAACGTATATATGCGTTAAATAAAAGAGGTAAACAATAGTTTATAAATTAAGGTGGTACCACGTAATCACGTCCTTATATAGGGCGTGTTTTTTTATGGAGGATTTATGAGAAAGTTTGAAAAAATAAGTTTTGATCAATTTAAAAAAGATATAATAGATGATGAAATGGTATATAATAATTTAGAAATCCCAAAAAGAAGCACTAAAAATAGTGCAGGATATGATTTTAGAAGCCCTATAAGTTTGACAGTAAAACCTGGCGAATGCGTTAAAATACCTACTGGAATAAAAGTGGAAATGAATTCAGATGAAGTTTTAATGCTTTATGTTCGTAGCAGTATGGGGTTTAAGTATAACGTACGGATGTGTAATCAAACAGGGATTATTGATAGTGATTATTATAATAATTCAACTAATGAAGGACATATTTTTATTAAAATTCAAAATGAAGGTAATGAGGAATTTATTGTAAGTGAAGGAGATAAAATATGTCAAGGTATATTTATAAACTTTTTGACAGTTGATTTAGAAGAAGAAATTGAAAATGAAAGGGTTAGTGGCATAGGTTCTACTAATTAGGTGATAGAATGGAAAAATTTTATATTTCAACAGCAATTGCTTACGCATCAAGTAAACCTCATATAGGAAATACTTATGAAATAGTTTTAGCAGATGCCATTGCACGTTTTAAAAGATGGCAAGGTTATGATGTATATTTTCAAACAGGGACTGATGAGCACGGTCAAAAGATTGAAGAAAAAGCGATAAATTCATCAAAAAATCCACAAGAATATGTTGATGAAGTAGCAAGCGAAGTAAAAAGAATTTGGGATGTAATGAACACAAGTTATGATAAATTTGTAAGAACAACTGATCCTAAACATAAAGAAGTAGTATCTAAAATTTTTAAAAAGTTATATGAACAAGGCGATATTTATAAAGGTAAATATGAGGGTTTATATTGTACTCCTTGTGAATCTTTCTTTACTGAAAGTCAATTGGTAGATGGGAAATGTCCAGATTGTGGTAGGGAAGTAGAAAAAGCAGAAGAAGAAGCTTACTTTTTAAAATTAGATAGATACGCTAAAAAATTAGAAGATTATATTGAAAAACACCCAGAGTTTATTGAACCTGTAAGTAGAAAAAATGAAATAGTTAATAATTTTATTAAACCTGGCTTACAAGATTTATGTGTTTCTAGAACATCATTCAAATGGGGTGTACCAGTTACTTTTGATGATAAACATGTTATATATGTTTGGATTGATGCTTTGAGTAATTATATTACATTTTTAGGTTATGATTTAGAACATAGTAGTGAAGAATTTAAAAAATACTGGCCAGCCGATATTCATTTGATTGGAAAAGATATCTTAAGATTTCATACTATTTATTGGCCTATTATGTTAATGGCATTGAATATTCCTTTACCTAAAAAGATTTTTGGTCATCCATGGTTGCTTTCTGGTGATGATAAAATGAGCAAATCAAAAGGGAATATTGTATATGCTGATGATTTGGTTAATCTTTTTGGAATAGATGCTGTAAGATATTACTTATTGCATGAAATGCCTTTTGGTCAAGATGGAACATTTACTTATGAATTATTAATAGAAAGAATTAATTCTGATTTAGCCAATGTTTTAGGTAATTTAGTTAATAGAACTATTTCAATGGCTAATAAATACTTTAATGGTAGTGTTAAAAACACTAAAAAGATAGAAAAAATAGATAATGATTTATTTAAAGTAATTGATAGTGCATACGTAAAGGTGTCAGAAAAAATGGAAGAACTTAGAGTGGCGGATGCTATAGATGAAGTATTTGAAATTTTTAGAAGAGCTAATAAATATATTGATGAAACCACTCCTTGGACTTTAGCTAAAGAAGAAGAAAAACAAGAACGTTTAGAAACAGTTATCTATAATTTAATAGAAGCAATTAGACATGGAAGTATTTTATTACAATCATTCTTACCTGACACATCAAAAGAAATATTTAGACAAATAAATATAAGTTTATTAAATAAAGAAGATGTTGTGGAAGAATATAATGTAATAGCTCCTACTCCAATATTTGCTCGTATAGATAAAGAAGCAAAATTAAAAGAAATATTTGAATAAATGTGTAAAATGTTGTAAATTGTCGGTTAAAAAACATAAAAAACCTTTGAAATCCTTACTATATCATGATATAGTGTTACTGATATAAAAAAAGTAAGGAGAATTTATGAAAAATAATAACAAAAACGTTTTATCGTTTGGCCTTTTTGGAATTTTGCTTGTTGTTATTTGTTGTAATGCTTTATATAGTAAAAGTACTATTGATTTTATATATTTATTAATAGTATTTATATATTTTTGTAAGTATATATACATTAAGAAAAAATCTATAAGTGAATAAAAGACTTATGGATTTTTATTTTGATTAAATGATTAGTTACATGATATAATTTAATGGGTGATATTATGATGATAGATACACATTGTCATTTAGATGAATATAGCTTAGAGGAATTAGAAAAAGTCATAACTAAAATGCAAGATAATATTATTATAGTAAGCGGGACAAATGATAAAACTAATTTGGATGTAATAAAATTTGTTAATAAATATAAAAATGTTTATGGGGTTATAGGTATTCATCCGGAATATGTGAATGAAGTCACTGAAAAAAGTTTTGAGATAATAGAAAAAAACATTAATAATCCTAAAATAGTAGGTATTGGGGAAGTTGGTTTAGATTATTATTGGATTAAAGATAATAAAAAAGAACAACTTGAAATATTTATAAAACAAATAAAGCTTGCTAATAAATATAATAAAACATTAGTAATACATAGTAGAGAAGCGATTTCTGACACTTATAATATATTAAAACAATATTTAAAAACAAAAGCAGTTTTACATTGTTATAGTTCTAGCTTAGAAATGGCTAATAAGTTTATAGATTTAGGAATAAAACTTGGTATAGGTGGAGTAGTAACTTTTAAAAACTCTAAACAAATAAAAGAGATTGTAGAAAATATAGATTTAAAACATTTACTATTAGAAACAGATAGCCCATATTTAACCCCAGAACCAAATAGAGGGAAGAAAAATGAACCTTATAACAGCATTTATGTGGCTTCAAAAATAGCAGAAATCAAAAAAATATCTTTAGATGAAGTATTAGAAGTAACAACCACTAATGCTATTTCCCAATTTGACTTGATGCTATAAATATGCTAAAATTTTAATGTATTACCAAAATTAAGAAGGTGAATTATGAATATATATTTACTGCAATTGATAGGTAAATGGTTTAGTTTACTATTTATGTCTATTGCATCAATGTTTGGTACATTTGATTTATCAAAAGAAATAATTAATGTTAATAATTATGATAAAGATAAAAGCTCAATGATTGTAAGTTCAGTCGTTGAATATGACACTATTATTAAGTATAATGAAGATCGTCCATTAAATAGTAAAAGAACTTTAGTTAATGGTGAAAATGGTATTATATATCAAAATAAAAATGGTACTAAAATTAAGACTTTAAAAGAAAAAGTAGATGAAGTAATTGAAATTGGTACTGGGAAATATGGTGAATATACTGGAACTTTAACATTATATGGACCTGACTGTGCAACTTGTGATGGTATTGGTGCCGTTGCCTGTGCTGTTGACGGAAAAACGTATAATTTAAAAACAGATGGTGTAAATTTTAATGATTCAGAATATGGTGAAGTTAGAATTTTAGCTGCTCCGTTAGAAGAATTTCCTTGTGGAACCGTAGTTGAAATTAATAATAGTGATATGACTAAAACATATGGAATTGTATTAGATACTGGTGGTGCTTTAGTTAACGCATATCAAAATGGTAATATATTATTTGATTTAGCGCATTTAACTGAAACAGATTTACCACACGGTACTAATAAAAATACTAAATTTAGTGTAAGAAGATGGGGATGGTAACCATCTTTTTAGTTTTAAAAAAATCAATTATATAGTATAATGTAAGTGGTGATATTATGAGAAAAAAAGTTGTTGTATTAGGTGGGGGAACAGGATTATCTACTCTTTTAAGAGGGCTTAAAGATTTCCCTTTAGATATAACTGCTATTGTATCTGTTTGTGATGATGGAAAAAGTACAGGAAGACTTAGAAAAGAATTTAATACACCAGCAGTAGGTGATATTAGAAGAGTTTTAGTGTCTTTATCAGAGACAGAGCCTTTAGTAGAAGACCTACTTAATTATAGATTTAGAACAACTAGTGATTTAGATGGTCATACAGTTGGGAACCTACTCTTAACAGCAATGTCTAATATTACAGGAAATTTATCAAGTGGAATTGAGGCATTAAGTAAAGTACTAAATTTAAAAGGTAAAATACTTCCTTTAACAGAAGACAATGTTGTTTTAATGGGGAAAATGGAAGATGGAACTATTGTTGAAGGAGAACATAATATTACTTTATCAGATAAAATTATTAAAGATGTTTATTATAAAGAAATACCAATTGTAAATGAAGAGGCTTTAGTTGAAATCAGAAAAGCAGATTTAATTATTTTAAGTATGGGGAGTATTTTTACAAGTATAATTCCTAATTTATTATGCAAAAGAATAATTAAAGAAATAGATAATAGTCAAGCAAAAATTATGTATGTTTGTAATTTGATGACACAACCAGGAGAAACAGACAATTTTAATGTGAGTCACCATGTTAAACTATTAAATAAATATTTAGGAAAAAGAAAAATTGATATTTTGATTGCTAATAATGGTGAAATAGAGTTGGATTTAGTTAAAAAATATGAAACTTTAGAGCAAAAAGATCCTGTTTTACTAGATTTAGAAAATTTAAGTGATCTAGATTTAAATATTATTGAAGATAATTTTATAGCTATTGAAAATGAAACTATAAGGCATAATGTTGTTAAATTAGCATTCTATATTTTTTCAACATTATTAAATAAGTAGATGTCTTTTACTAGTATAGTAAAAAATGAAGTAAGTAAACTTCATGTAGAAAAAATAGAAGCAATAGCGCTTTTATCTTCTATCATAACTCATAGTGAAAAAACAGAAAAGGTTATTAAAATAACTACAGAAAACTCATCTTTAGCCCGTACTATTTTTAAAGAAATAAAGGAAATGTTTGGAACAGTACCTAAAATAACAGTTAGAAAAGGTTACAATTATAATAAAAATTATATCTACATTTTGGAAATAAATAATAATGTTAAAACTATATTAAATTCTTTAGGTTTATATGCTGATGATATTTTAAATATTCCTAAAGATTATATTGTTGATGATATTGATTCTATTAGAGCTTATATTAGAGGTTTATTTTTAATATGTGGTAGTATTAATGATCCTAAAAAATCAAGATATCATTTAGAGTTTTTAGTTAGTAGTGAAAAGTATGCAGAATTTATTATAAATTTATTAAATACATTTGATTTAAATAGTAAATATATTAAAAGAGACAATAAATATATGGTATATGTAAAAGAATCTGAAAAAATAGGTGATTTTCTTAGAATTATAAATGCTACTAATGCATTACTTTATTATGAGGATATAAGAATATATAGAGATCATAAAAATATGACTAATAGACTTAATAATTGTGAACAAGCAAATGTAGATAAAATTGTTATGACTGCTAATAAACAAGTTAATGATATTGAACTGATAAAAAACGAATGTGGATTAGATGTTTTAGATGATAAAGCTAGAGTGGTTGCTGAATATAGGTTAAAATATCGTGAAGCATCTCTAACTGAACTTAGTGAGATTATTAGTATTGAAACAGGAACATCAATTACTAAATCAGGTATTCATCATAGAATGAAAAAAATAGAAGAAGTAGCAAGTAGATTAAAAAGATAAGTGATTATCTTTTTTTGTAAACTTTACAATTGTTGATTGATAAGGATATATATTTATGTTATTCTTATACTAGGTGATAGTATGCAAGATAATGATATAATTAATTATGAAGAACTATCTAGAATTAAAGTAGATGGTATAGATCCTAAAATAAAAAATCAAGATGCAAGAAAAGTGTTTATTGCAGCTTCTGGTGATGAGTTTCAAAGAACCAGTGATTTTATGCTTGGTAATGATGATAAAAATTTAGAAGACGGAGAATATATTAATTCAGAAGAATTTTTACAAGCAGTAAGAACTGCTATACAAAAAGAAGAAGTAAAAAAAATAATTATTAAAAAAACGGGTAAAAAAATTAGCACAAAACATTTAGAAAAAATAATAGAAGAAGCTAAAAAATCAGGGAAAATTGCACTAAAAGAAAATGAAAAAATCAAAAATCAAGATGCAAGAACTGTATCAATTGAAACACCTTCCATGGAAACAGAAAAAACAGTGGCTGGTATGATGCTTGGAAAACAAGGGTCAGATTTGGCAAATGGAGAATATGTTAAAAAAGAAGAAATAGAATTTGAAGTTGTAAGTAAAAAGAAAGTTCCGGTAATATCAACAGTTCAAGAAAAAACACAACTTCCTCCTAATGCTGTAAAACTTATGAAAGGATTATCTACAGTAGCAGTTTCTGTAGGTTTAGTAGCATTGTTACCTTATATTATGCATGCAAATTCAGTAGCTTGGCATCACGTAGGTCCAAACGTACAAGAATTTTTACATACTGTTAATCTAGGTTTAGGAAAATTAATAGATGCCTCTTATAATGGATTAGGACTTTGGACAAGTATGGCAGGAAAAGCATTAAATGCAGATGCTCAAACAGCAAGTCTAGGTATTGCTATTGGTACTTATGGAGTAACAGCAGCAGGTTTAACTAAAATTGTAGTAGATATAAAAAACGCGTATAATGCTATGAAAAATAAAATTAAGGGTGTTGCTTTAGAACCAGAAAAAACTAATGAAGAAGAATTAGGAGGAAAAGTTAGATGAATGAAGAACTTATAATTACTCTTAATAATGGTCAAAGTTATAAAATACTTGCAGAAGGGTTAGTAGAAGATAAAAAATATTGTTTTGCAGTACTTTTAACAAATGATGAAAAAGAAACGGAAGAGTATTTGTTTTTTGAAATGATTAATAGAGACGGCAAAGAAATTATGAAATTAGTAGATAATAAAGAAACTAAAGAACAATTGTTAGTTTTATTCACTGCTAAGTATAGTCAAATGGTAGAAACTTTAGGAGGTAGTGAATAATGTATGAAGCAGGGGAAATAATTACATTAGAAGAAACAGATTATGTAATTGTATCTATTTTAGAATGTAATAAAGTAACATATTTTTATCTAACAACATTAAATACTCCTATAAAAGTATTACTTGCTAAGAAAAATGATGATGATACAATAGATCTAATATCATCTAAAGAAGAAAGAGAGTATGTTTTAGCGCGATTTAATAGTTTAAATTAATCTTAGTAAAACTGTTGAAATAAATTTTTCAATAGTTTTTTTTCGCGGAAATAAAGTCAATTTATCATTTCAAAAATGTAGTAAATATAGTATAATAGATATATCTGAGGTGATTATATGAAAGTTATTTTTATTAAAGATTTAAAAGGGCAAGGTAAAAGAGGAGAAATAAAAGTTGTAAAAGACGGTTATGGACAAAATTTTTTAATAAAAAATGGTTATGCTGTAATTGCTAATGAAGGTAATTTAAAACATTTAGAAACAGAAAATTTAAAAAAAGAAATAGAAGAAAAAACATTAATTCAAGAATGTGAAGCACTAAAGAAAAATTTAGAAAAAGTGAAATTAAAATTTAAAGTAAAAACTGGAAATATGGATCAAGTTTTTGGGAGTGTAAGTACTAAACAAATTGTAACAGAATTAAAAAAATTAAATTTTAATATTGATAAAAAACAAATAAGTTTAGAAAATGGCTTGACTACTTTAGGATTTCACGAAGTTAAGATTGAACTTCATAAAAAAGTTAGTGCTATTATAAAAGTAGAGTTAGTAAAAGAAAGCTAGGTGAAGTTATGGCTGAAAAGGTAATGCCACATAATATAGATGCAGAACAAGCTGTACTAGGGTCAATGTTTTTAAGCAAGTATGCAGCCCAAAAGTGTGTGGAAAATTTAACAGAAGATTTATTTTATTTAGATGCACATAATAAAATTTTTACTGTTCTTAAAGATTTATTAGAAAAAGGTACTCCAATTGATATTACAACAGTTACTGCTTCTTTAGATGACCGTAAATGGTTGAAATCAATTGGTGGAGTTAGTTATATTACGGAATTAATAGATGGAGTTGCTTCTGCTGCTAATGTAGATGAATATATAAAAATAGTTAATGATAAAGCAATTCTTAGAAGACTTATTGAAGAAGCTACGAATATAGTTACAGATGGATATAACTCCACAGATTCTTTAACAGAAGTTTTGGATAAAGCAGAATCTAAAATTTTAAATGTTGTTAAAACAAGAAAAGGAACTAAATTTAGAACTATACAAGATGTCTTATTTAAAACTCAAGCTGATTTGGAAAAATTAGCTCAAACAAAAGGAGAAATTACAGGAATTGCTAGCGGATTTTATGATTTAGATAAAGTTACTTCTGGTTTCCATCCTAATGAATTAATTATTATAGCTGCTCGTCCTGCTATGGGTAAAACTGCGTTTGCTTTAAATTTAGCAACTAACATTGCTATGAAAGATAATAAAACAGTAGCTTTATTTAATATGGAAATGGGTGCTGAACAGTTAGCTATGCGTATGCTTTCATCAGTAGGACAAATAGATGGTTATAAACTTAAAAGCGGACATCTTGAACATAATGATTGGAAACGTATTAATGAAGCGATTTCTCGTTTAGCAGACACCAAAATATTTATAGATGATACTCCTGGTATGACTATTAGTGAAATTAAAGCTAAATGTCGTAGACTTGCTAGTTCTAATGATGGACTTGGAATTGTTATAATTGACTACTTAACATTAATTCAAGGATCTAGTCGTTATTCTGGCAATCGTCAACAAGAAGTATCAGAGATTTCTCGTGCGTTAAAAACAATGGCTATGGAATTACAAATTCCTGTAATTGCTTTAGCCCAACTTTCGCGTAATGTTGAAGGAAGAGAAGATAAACGTCCGTTATTAAGTGACCTAAGGGAATCTGGATCAATAGAACAAGATGCTGACTTAGTAGCGTTTTTATATCGTGATGATTATTATACAAAACAAGTTTCAGAAAATCCTTTCGTTAGTGAAAGTGAATTCATTATAGCTAAACATCGTAATGGTCCAACAACTACAATAAATCTTTTATTTCAACGAAATACTAGTACGTTCGTTAATGTTGTAAAAAATGAAGAAAATAGGTGATAATTTGAAAAAAATATCAACGATAATGTTAATTATACTTTTAAGTAGTGTAGTTTTTTTACTGGGATTTGAACATAATACTAGCGAAGAACCAAATACATACTATCAAGTATATTTAGATGATCAAGTCTTAGGTACGATAAGTTCTAAAAAAGAACTTGAAAGATATATTGACTTAAGAGGGGATTATATTAAAGAAAAATATAATGTTTCTAATGTATATGCTCCAAATGGACTAGAAATTAGAAAAGTAACTACTTATGATGATAAGTTATCTGATGTAAAAGAAGTATATTCTAAATTAGAAGAATTAAAACCTTTTACAATTACCGGTTATCAATTTTCTATAAAAAAAGAAGATGAAACAGAACTAGTTTATGTTACTGATAAAGAAATTTTCAAAGAAGCTTTAGAACAAACTATTACAACGTTTGTTGGTGTAGAAAATTATGAATTATATGTTAACGATGAACAAATAAAAATAGAAACAACTGGAACTTATATTGATAATGTTTATATAGATGAAACCATAACAATAAAACAAGTAAAAATTCCTGTTAATGAAACTATATATAATGATGTTTCATCTTTATCACAATATTTACTATTTGGAAGTAACTATGAAGCTAAAACTTATACTGTAAAACTAGGAGATACCATTGAAACAGTATCGTTTAATAATAAAATAAATGTAGAAGAATTTTTAGTTGCAAATCCTGATTTTAAAAGTGCCGATAGTTTATTATTTCCAGGACAAGAAGTCTCTATAGGAATCGTTAATCCTAGAGTTAGTGTTGTTGTTGAAACCACAACAGTAAAAGACCAAGAAACATCTTATCGTGTTGAAGAAAAGAAAGATGAAAACATGGTAATTGGTGATGAACAAGTTATACAAAAAGGTGAAAATGGTTTAGAAAGACTTACAATTAAAACTAAAAAAGTTAATGGAACAACAGATTTAGTTGAAACAATTGGTAAAGAAGAGTTAAAACCTATGATACCAAAAATTGTATTAGTTGGTAGTAAATATCAATCTAGTGTTGGTGGAGCTTATTGGACTTGGCCTACAGAAAGTGGTTGGGTAATTACATCTAATTATGCATGGCGTTATAGTCCATTTACTGGTACTCGTGAGCACCATAAAGCTTTAGATATTTCAGGTCCTGGGTATGGTTCTAGAATATATGCTGTTAATAATGGTGTTGTAGAAACGGCTGGCTGGCATTATAGTTATGGTAATTATGTAATTATAAATCATAATAATGGATATTATACTTTGTACGCTCATATGACTTCATTAAATACAAGGAAAGGTGCAATCGTAGGACGTGGCCAAGTAATTGGCTATATGGGTTCTACTGGAGATTCTGTAGGGGTTCACTTACATTTAGAAGTTTGGGTAGGTGGTGCCCCTTGGGGTGGAGGAACTAATATAAATCCTTGTAGGTCGATTTTCTGGTGTTAGTAAGCGTTTTAGCTAGCGGCTCTAAAGGTAATTGTACTTACATTGAAACAAAAAAGCATAAATGTTTAATAGATGTAGGTATGAATTTAAAATACATTAGTTCAAAGCTCGAAGAGATCAAAGTAAATATATCAGATATAGATATTGTATTTATTACACATACTCATATTGACCATATTTCAGGGCTTAAAAAATTAATAAAAGATACTAATGCTTGTATATATTTGACTGAAAAAATGTATGAAGAATTAGGTTATGAATTAAATAATTATTGCTTTATTGAAGATAAAGTTATGTTAGATGATTTAGATGTGGAAGTTATAAAACTATCTCATGATACTGATGACATAAATGGTTATATTTTATCTAGTTATGAAAAATCAATTGTATATATTACTGATACTGGTTATATTAATGTTAAAAATCATAACAAATTAAAAAACAAACATTTATATATTATGGAAAGTAATCATGATGTCAATATGCTTATGAAAGGTAAATATCCATATCACATTAAAATGCGTATTTTAGGAGATAGAGGACATTTATCTAATAAAGATTCCGCAAATTATTTATCTAAGTTTATTGGAGATAATACAAAATATATTATTTTAGCTCACTTAAGTCATGAAAATAATGATGAAAACATAGCATTAAATAATTTAATAGAAGTATTAAATGATAAAAATATTAATAACCCTAAAATTTTATTAGCAACCCAAGAAGATAGAACGGAACTAGTGGAAGTATGATAAAAATATTGTGTGTAGGTAAAATAAAAGAAAAGTTTTTTAGAGATGCTACAAGTGAATATCTAAAAAGAATAAGCAAATATTCTAAGATAGAAATAATTGAAGTAAATGATGTTGATTTAAATAATAAAGAATTAAATTTAGAAAAAGAAAAAGATAATCTAATGAAATATATCAATGAAAAAGACTTTATTGTTACTTTAGAAATAGAAGGGAAACAATTAAGTAGTGAAGAATTTTCACAAATGATAGATAAAACACTTATTAATTATCCTAATATTACATTTATCATAGGTGGTTCTTATGGAATTCATAATGATATTAAAAAGAAAAGTAATTTAAAACTATCCTTTTCTAAACTGACTTTCCCTCATCAACTATTTAGAATAATTTTATTAGAACAAATATATAGAGGGTTTAAAATAGTAAAAAACGAAAGTTATCACAAATAGCTTTCTTTTTTTGTATAAAATAAAATTATTTGTATCACTATTAAATAGGTGATGATATGAAAAATTTTATAATTATATTAGGAATATTACTTATTTATTTAGTTATTGGAAATATTAGTGTGGATGCGGTTAAAATACCAGATGAAGCTATTAGATTAAGAGTTTTAGGTAATAGTAATTCTAATTACGATCAAAATATAAAAATAAAAGTAAAAAATGAAGTAGAAAAGGAACTATTTAAACTATTAAAAGATACTAAAGGAATAGAAGAAGCTAGAAAAGTAATTGATGGAAATTTAGATAAAATTGATAAAAAAATTAATGATTTATTAATTAAAGAAAAATATACTTTAGGGTATAAATTAAATTTTGGACTAAATTATTTTCCTGAAAAAGAATTTAATGGAGTTGTATATGAAGAAGGTTTGTATGAATCTTTATTAGTAACTTTGGGTAGTGGTAAAGGGGATAATTGGTGGTGTGTTTTATTCCCACCTTTATGTTTATTAGAAGCGGAAGAAAGTGATAAAATAGAATATAAATTTTTTGTACAAGAATTAATTGAAAAATATTTATAATAATCATAAAAAGATCTTCTATAAATAATATTTTATAGGAGGTTTTTTATGGATTTAATTATTTTAATAACAATAGCAGTAAGTCTTAGTATGGATGCCTTTTCTCTTTCTTTAGCGTATGGCACTTTAAATTTAAATAAAAAAGAAATTAACAAATTATCTTTTATTGTTGGTTTATATCATTTTTTTATGCCTCTTTTAGGAATGTTTTTAGGAGAAATAATATTAAATTTTATTCATATAAAACCTGATATAATTGTATTTGTAGTCTTGTTTTTTATAGGAATACAAATGATGGTTGAAAGTTTTAAAAAAGATGAAAAAATAGAAACCTTATCTAATATAGAACTATTTTTATTTGGATTAGCTGTTAGTGTTGATAGTTTTTCAGTAGGTATTGGAATTAACTCTATTACTAATAATTTTATTTTAGCTTCTTTTATATTTTCTATATCCTCTTTTATTTTTACATATATAGGTTTAATCTTAGGTAAAAAGATAAATGAAGTAATTGGTAAGATTGCAACATTTTTAGGTGGAATTGCCCTAATTATAATAGCTTTTATCTATTTATTTAAATTATAATAGTAAAGTTATGTATAGTAGTATAAATGTTCATTGCCTTTTGAAATAAAAAAATATATAATAAAATTGGTGATAGTATGTTAGAAAATATGAAAGAAATGCTATTAAAAGCAAAAGAACATAAATATGCGGTTCCTCATTTTAATATTAATAACTTAGAATGGGCAAAATTTATTTTGGAAGAATGTGAAAGTTTAAAAAGTCCTGTTATATTAGGTGTTAGTGAAGGCGCAACTAAATATATGGGTGGTTATAATGTGGTTGCTGATATGGTTAAAGCCTTATTAAAATCGTTAAATATAACAGTTCCGGTAGCTTTACATTTAGATCATGGTAGTGATTTTGATAATTGTAAAAAGGCAATAGATGCAGGATTTACTTCAGTTATGATTGATGCTTCTAAGCATTGTTTATCTGAAAATATTAAAATTACTAAAGAAGTTGTTGATTATGCCAATAAAAGTAACGTTAGTGTAGAAGCAGAAATAGGACATATTGGTGGAGAAGAAGATGGCGTTAATGGTGGCATTTTGTATGCTGATACATTTGAGTGTATAAAATTAGTTAATGAAACAGGCATAGATGCGTTAGCGCCTGCTTTAGGTAGCGTTCACGGTCTATATAAAGGGGAGCCTAAATTGGCTTTTGATCGTATGGAAGAAATAGGAAATAAAACTAATATGCCTTTAGTATTACATGGCGGTACAGGAATTCCTGAAGCACAAATAAAAAAGGCTATTGAATGTGGAACCACTAAAATAAATGTTAATACAGAATTACAAATAGCTTGGACAAGCGGTGTTAGAAACCTTTTAAATAACGATGATAAAGTATATGACCCAAGAAAAGTTATTAAAGGTGGCGAAAAGGGCATGAAACAAGCTATCAAAGATAAAGTAGAATTATTCGGAAGTATAAATCAAGCTTAAACACAAAAATAGACAAATTACATATTAATATAATAGCTTTGGAGGTTTTAGTATGTTACAAATGAAAATAGAAGGGAATAGATTACTTGAAGGAACTGTAAGAATTGGTGGTGCTAAAAATAGTGCAGTTGCGCTTATTCCAGCTTCGCTACTTTCTGATGGTATTGTTACTATAGATAATATTCCTAATATATCAGATATAGATGCTTTAAATGAAATTTTAGAATATTTAGGTGCTAAGGTAAGTAATCATGATGGAACTATGATAATTGATTCTAGCACTACTATAAATAAAGAAATACCCGAACAAATATCAAAAAAACTTAGAGCTTCTTATTATTTTATGTCGGCTTTACTTGGCAAATATAAGCATGTAGAAATGTATTTTCCAGGTGGATGTTCTATTGGAGCAAGACCCATAGATCAAACATTAAAAGGATTTAAAGCTTTAGGGGCAACTGTTAAAGAAGATGGAAATAAATTTACTATTGATGCAGAAGAGTTAATAGGAGGACATGTGTATTTAGATATGCCTAGTGTAGGCGCAACTATTAATACAATTTTAGTTGCTGTTAAAGCTAATGGCGAAACTATTATTGAAAATGCTGCTAAAGAACCAGAAATTGTAAATATTACAACGTTCTTAAATAATATGGGAGCTAAAATAACTGGAGCTGGGACGAGTGTAATTAAAATAATTGGTGTAGAAAAATTAGGAAGTTGTTTTACTGAAGTTATTCCTGATCGTATTGAAGCTGGAACTTATATTATAGCTGGAGCCTTAATGGGAAATAATTTAAGAGTAGAAAATATTATTCCTGATCATGTAGCAACCTTGACTTTAAAGTTAAAAGAGATGGGTGTAAAAATAGAAGTTGGAGATGATTATGCAATTGTTTCTGCGTCAGAACATTTAAAACCAGTTAAAGTAAAAACCTTAGGTTATCCCGGTTTTCCAACTGACCTTCAACAACCTCTAACAACACTTCTTACTTTATGTGATGGGACTTCTATATTGGAAGAAACTATATATGAAAATAGATTTCAAAATGTAGAATATTTAAATAAAATGGGAGCCAATATAATAATAAATGAAAGAAAAATAAAAATTAATGGTCCAACACAGTTGCATGCAGAAGAAGTAAAAGCAACCGATTTAAGAGCGGGAGCTTGTCTTATTTTAGCAGCATTAAAAGCTAGAGGGGAAACAACAATTACTAATATTGAGCATGTCTTAAGAGGATATGAAAATATTGAAGGTAAACTAAAAAGTATTGGTGCTAAAATAAGTATAGAACAAATATAATAGAAGTAGAGAAATCTCTACTTTTTTTAGGAGGCAATATGAAAAAAATACTAGTTATAGTTTTAATAGTTGTTTCTGTTTTTGTTATATATTTAAATACAATAGATGAAAAAATATATTATTTATCTTTAGGAGATTCAATTGCTGCTGGTGTAAATTCTAGTGGTACTGATGAAATGGGCTATAGTGACTATATTAAAAATTATTTAGAAAATAGAGATTTATTAGAAAACTATATTGATCAGTTTGCCGTTAGTGGATATAGGTCAATTGATTTAAAAAGAGATATTGAAGATAATAAAAAAATTACCATAAATGATAAAGAAGTAACTTTAAAAAATGCTTTAATTAAAGCAGATTTAGTAACACTTTCTATAGGGGCCAATGATTTTTTCTATTATATAAATGCTAATCCTATAGATGTGTATGATCACATTAATATGGTTATTAAAGATATTGAAAGTTTATTTGTTGTAATTAGAAAGTACTGTAAAGAAGAGATAATTGTAATAGGTTATTATACTCCTTTTAAAGAACATGAAAATTTAGATAAATTAGATACCATTATTAAATTTGCTAATAAAAAATTAAAAGAACTATGTGAAGAATATAAAATGCAATATGTAGATATTTTTGATATGTTTAAAAATAATGATTATCTTCCAAACGCTAATGATATACATCCTTCTATTCAAGGACATGAAGCTATATCTGAAGAAACAATAAAAGTAATTGATAAAACTATTTTCAAATGATATACTTATATTAATAAAATATTGTTTTAGAGGTAATATATGAAAAAAAGTAGAAATAAAAAAACGAAGAAAAGAATGTCACTAATATTTGGAATAATTTTTATACTCTTATTATTAATTTTTATAATAATTTATAGTGAAAAAGGAAATAAATTAGATATAAAACTAAAAGAAAAATTAATTGTTGAAATAAATGAAAAAGTTAAAATATCTGATTTTATAACTGAAATTAATACAGGCGAAATGATAAGTGAAGATTTAGTTATTGACACTTCTAAACCTGGTAAACAAAAAATAACTATTCATATTAAACATCAAGAAAAAGTGCATAACTATAGTTTTGATATTGAAATAGTTGATACTAAAGGGCCTACTATTTTAGCCAAAGAAGAAGTAAGTATTTATGTGGGAAATGAAGTGGATTTATTAAAAGATGTTAAAGTTACAGATAATTCTAAATCAGAAGCTAATAAAATAATAGTTGAAGGTAGTTATGATTTTAATAAAGCAGGAATATATAATTTAAAGTATGTAGCAACTGACTTATCTGGTAATAAAACTACTAAAGAATTTAGTTTAAAAGTTATAGAAGATGCAAATAATAAAGTTTTAACTACTTCTAAAGGATATACTTTAAAAATAAGTAATGGAGTTACTTATATAGATGGTATTTTGATTGCTAATAAGTCGTATTCCTTACCAAGTACTTATGGTGATGGCCTTACAAAAGAAACAATAAATGCCTTTAATAGTATGCAGGCAGATGCTGCTTCTATTGGATTAAACTTATATAATAGTAGTGGATATCGTTCTTATTATGATCAACAATACATTTATAATAATTATGTAAAAAGAGATGGTCAAGCAGCAGCTGATAGATATTCTGCGCGTGCAGGTCACTCTGAACACCAAACAGGACTAGCTTTTGACTTAAATACTATTGATTGGTCTTTTGAGTATACAGCTGAAGGAATTTGGGTTAATCAAAATTGTTATAAGTATGGACTTATAATTAGATATCCTAAAGAAAAGGAAAATATTACTGGTTATATGTATGAACCATGGCATTTAAGATATGTAGGTGTAGATTTAGCTACAAAACTTTATAATAATGGTAATTGGATTACCTTAGAAGAATACTTTGGTATTGATAGTAAATACTAAATTTGAGGTGAATTATGGAAGAGAAAAAATTATTTCCAAGTGTTTTTGGATGGATGTTTGTAGGATTATTAGTAACGTTCTTAACAGGTTTTTATGTTTCTAATAATGTTAATATGATTTATAACATAATAAATAATATGTGGTTAATTATATTAGTAGAATTTGCTTTAGTTATTATTTTATCTATTAGAGCATATAAAATGAACTATATGACTAGTATAATCTTGTTTGTTTTATATTCCTTTGTGACGGGGTTAACATTTTCATCAATTTTTATTGTTTATGAAATGAGTTCTATTATAAGTTTATTCCTAGTCTCAGCGATCATCTTTGGATTATTTTCATTACTTGGTTATAAGACAAGATTAGATTTAACTAAGTTTTCCACCATATTATATATGATCTTGCTTGGAGGTATTGTTGTTACAATTGTTAATTTATTTTTAAATAATAGTATGATAGAAATTGTTGTATCTTGGGTAATTCTTATTGTGTTTTTTGGGATTACTGCTTATGATATTCAAAAAATTAAAAGAATTTCATATCAAATTCAAGATCCTAAGAGAGTAACAATTATTTGTGCCTTAGATTTATATTTAGACTTTATTAACATTTTTTTAAGAATTTTAAGTTTATTTGGGAAAAGTAGAGATTAAACTTGCATAAGCAAAAAAAAGTTGTTATAATATAATGGCATTAAATTACTATGACTTTTATTAGTCATGGCGGAAGGAGAGTTAAAATGAAAAAAGGAATTCATCCAAATTACGTTGAAACAAAAGTAACTTGTGCATGTGGTAATACTTTTACTGTTAGATCTAATAAAGAACAGTTACATGTAGAAGTTTGTGACAAATGTCATCCTTTCTATACAGGAACTCAAGGTAAAGCAACTAAAGCAGGTCGTGTAGAAAAATTCAACCGTAAATATGGTTTAACAACAGAAAAATAGCATTAAAACGTAAACAGAACTTAAGTTCTGTTTTTATTTTTGCTTAATTGTAGTATAATTATAGTGGTGATAATATGTATAGAAATACATATGTAGAAGTAAATATTGATAATTTAAAATACAATGTTAATAAATTAATAAAAGAATATAGTGATTATAAATATTATTTTGGTGTAGTTAAAGCTAATTGTTATGGTCATAGTGATAAAATAGTAAAATATTTGGTTGAAAGTGGTATTAACTATTTAGCTGTTTCTTCTTTAGAAGAAGCTTTAAGAATTAGAAAAATGAAAATTAAAACACCAATTCTTTGTTTAGAACCAATATCACTAGAACATATAGAAGAATGTGTTAAAGAAAGTATTACTATAACTATTCATGATTTTAGTTATTTTGAAAATTTAATAAAAAAGCAATATTTAAATAAATTAAAAGTACATATTAAAATAGATAGTGGTATGGGAAGATTAGGTTTTAAAAACTCTAATGAAGTTTACGAAATAGTTGAAAAAATCAGAAAAAGGGATGATATTTGTTTAGAAGGAATATATACGCATTTTGCGGATAATAAAAAAATTGATAAACAAATAAATAAATTTTTAGAAGTAACTTCATTAATAAACTTAAAAGAAATACCCATTGTTCACTTAGGTAAAAGTGGTACTTTGTTAAACTTTAAAAAAATACCTTTCGCAAATGGAATTAGATTTGGATTAATTATGTATGGGTATAATCCAAATAACGAATATAAACATACAATAATTTCTAAATTATTAAAAAAAGACTTTAATAAACCTTTTGAATATAAAAGTGCATTTAAACTTTATAGCGAAATAGTGCAAATAAAAAAACTTAAAAAAGGTGAAAAAGTAGGATATAATGGTAATTATAAGGCTAAAGAAGATATTGTTATAGGAATAGTCCCAATTGGTTATTCAGATGGATATATGCGTACTAATAAAAATAGTTATGTAGTTATTAATAATAAAAGATATCAAGTAATTGGCGATGTTAGTATGGGAATGATTGCTGTTAAATTAGATAATGGCGTTAAAATTTATGATAAAGTAACTTTGATAGGAGAAAGAATTTCAATTTTTGAAGTCGCATATCATAATCATACAATTATTTATGAGATAATGTGTTTAATAAATAACAATGTTCCAAGAATATTAGTTGAAAAAGGTAAAATAGTAGATATAGTAGAAGGGTGATATTATGAAAATAGGAATAGCCGCAGATCATCATGGCATAAAAGTAAAAGAAAACATAAAAAAATATTTAGAAAAAAAAGGTTATGAAGTAATTGATTATGGAACCAATACTAGTGATAGCGTTGATTACCCTGAATATGCTTTTAAAGTGGCTAAATTATTAAAAAAAGAAGAAATAGAATTAGGAATATTAATTTGTGGTACAGGAATAGGTATGTCTATTGCTGCTAATAAAATTAAAGGGGTTAGATGTGCATTAGTTCATAATTATAAAGAAGCAAAACTCGCAAAAGAACATAATCACGCTAATTGTTTAGCTATAAGTGCAAGTTTAAGTATGTTTAAAATAAAAGATATTTTAGATACTTTTATAAAAACTAAATTTTCTAAATTAGAAAGACATCAACGTAGAGTTGATATGTTAAATAATAATAAATGAGTTTGAAATCTATTTTATACTTGTTTTCTGTACCTGTAGTTTTATTCGCACTAGATAGTATAAATATAAATTCTATATTTAAAAAAAATAAAATATTACAAGCAAGATTATTTTATTTAATTATTACGCTAGGGCTTTCTTATTTATTAGTTAATTTTTTCTATGACTTTTTCTTAAATACAAGAATTATTTAAAACCAAGAAAATTCTTGGTTTTTTTGACAGTATTTTTAAGTATTAATAATTATAATAATTAAGAATGTGAATAATATTAATAAGAAGGTGATATTATCAAAAAAATGTTTTTTGTAACTTTTATAATAATTATTATTCCTTGTTTAATTGTTAATATTTTTATAAGAGATGATGAAATTAAATTTATATATCATAAAAATATGCTTATTAGAGTAAAAAGAAGTAATGGTAATATAGATGAAGTTCCATTTGAACAATATATAGTAGGAGTATTAGCTGGTGAAATGCCTATTGATTTTGATATTGAAGCATTAAAAGCACAAGCAGTCGCATCCCGTAGTTATGTTATGAAACAAATGGCATATAATAAAAATAATGATTACGATGTAGTAGATACTTTAGAAAATCAAGTTTATTTAGATAATTCTTATTTAAAAGAAGCTTGGAAAGAAACGTATATAGAAAATATAAATAAATTAAAAACAGCAGTTTTAGAAACAGAAGGAGAATATTTAGAATATAATGGTGATGTTGTAGAAGCTTTTTTCTTTTCAACTTCATCTGGAAAAACAGAAAATAGTGAAGATGTTTTTGATAAAAAGATTGCTTATTTAAGAAGTGTTAATTCTAATTGGGATGAAGCGGTATCTCCTGTTTATAATACTAGAAATTATTATACTTTAACAGATTTTTGTAATAAATTAAGTATTATGTGTTCTAATAAAATAAAGTTAAATGTATTAAAGACAACTAGTACTGGTAGTGTTAAACAAATAAAGATAAATGATAAAACTTTTTCTGGAGAACAAGTAAGAAGTTTACTTAATTTACGTTCTACTTTTTTTAGTATTTCTCAAAATGGTTCAAATATAACTATTAGTACTAAAGGTTATGGACATGGTGTTGGAATGAGTCAATATGGTGCTTTAGGAATGGCTTTAAATGGATATAAATATGATGAAATATTAAAACATTATTATCAAGATGTAGAAATTAAAAAAATTTAAAAAACAAGTATATTTTTTCTTTTTTTGCTAACAACTAAAATAGAGGTGAGAAAATGAAAAAATATAGATTAAAAAAACCAATGGTAATTGGTATTTATGGTTTAGCGCTTGTTGCATTTTTAGGTACGATGTTTGTGGTTGAAAAGTCTTTTTTTGAAAGTGAGTTAGAGGAACCAGATTACGATTATGTATCTCAAACTATTTTTGATAAAGATGTTCCAGTAGTAAACACTACTCCAACAATTATAAGACCTTATACAGATACTGAAGTAAAAATTGTTAAAGATTTTTATGACTATCAAGCCGATGAAGAAAAACAAAAAAATTCAATTATTTATTATGAATCTACTTATTTACAAAATAGTGGAGTTTCATATGGTGGTAAAGAAGAAGGTTTTGAAGTAGTTTCAATTTTAGATGGTACTGTTATTGATGTGAAAGAAGATAATACTTTAGGTAAAATCGTAGAAGTAAGACATGCTAATGACGTTGTTAGTGTTTATCAAAGTTTAAGCGAAGTAAATGTAAAAAAAGATGATGAAATAAAACAAGGAACTGTAATTGGCAAAAGTGGAACTTCTAATATTTCTAAAGATTTAAATAATCATTTACATTTTGAACTTATCATTAAAGGACAAATTGTTAACCCAGAAAATTACTATGATAAAAAAGTAGATGAGTTGTAAAAACAAGTCACTTTTTTTAGGTATAAACTAATATTAAATTTATATAATTTATTAAGGGGTGTTATATGAATTCTAATATAGTTAAAAGGGTTTTAGAAGAGGCTAACTATATAATAAAAACAGAAAAAACGATTAGAGAATTAGCATCTATTTTTAATGTATCAAAAAGTACTGTTCATAAAGATTTGCATGAACGACTTTTAGAAATAGATAAAAATAAATATATAGAGGTTGATAATATATTAAAATATCATATAGATATTAGACATATAAGAGGTGGAGAATCTACTAAAAATAAATATTTAAGGCATAATAATTAATATGAAATGAGGTGAAGTAATGTTTGCAAAAGATATAGGAATAGATTTGGGGACAGCTAATGTTTTAATATATGTTAAAGGACAAGGAATAATTTTAAATGAACCAAGTGTAGTTGCTATAGATTCAGAAACTAGAAGACCTTTAGCGGTTGGTACTGAAGCAAGAGAAATGTTAGGGAAAACACCAGGGAAAGTCAAAGCAATAAGACCTTTAAAAGATGGAGTAATTGCTGATTTTGAAATAACAGAAATCATGTTAGATAGTTTTATTAAAAAGATAAATGGTAAGAATTTGTTTACAAGACCTAGAATTTTAATTTGTTGTCCTTCTAATATTACGCAAGTTGAAAAAAATGCAATTAAAGAAGCAGCTGAAAGAACTGGAGCAAAAAAAGTATATTTAGAAGAAGAGCCAAAAGTAGCAGCTGTTGGAGCAGGACTTGATATTGCTAAACCAAGTGGTAATATGGTTATAGATATTGGTGGTGGTACTACTGATGTAGCAATTTTATCATTGGGTGGCATTGTTACAAGTGCTTCTATTAAAGTTGCTGGAAATACCTTTGATAGCGACATTATGAAATTTATCAAAGATAAATATAAATTACTTATAGGAGACAGAACAGCAGAAGATATAAAATTAAATATTGGTACTGTTTATCCCGATGCTAAAGGCGAAAAAATGGAAGTTAGAGGTAGAGATATGGTTACAGGTCTTCCTCATACAATAACGATTTCTTCTAAAGAAATAGAAGAAGCATTAAGAGAAAGTGCGTATACTATTGTTAGAACAGTTAAAACAGTATTAGAACAAACCCCACCAGAATTATCTGCTGATATTATTGATCAAGGAATAGTATTAACTGGTGGTGGAGCTTTAATGGAAGGTATAGATAAACTTTTAGAAAAAGAACTAAAAGTACCAATTTATATTGCAGAAAGTCCCCTTACTTGTGTAGCTGAAGGAACAGGCATAATGTTAGATAATATTAATTTGATAGATAATTAATTGTTAAAATAATACTAGTAATAAACAAATTACTAGTTTTTTTATGTCAAAAGATATTATTGACTTATATTACGATAAATAATAAAATTATAAAAGATATTTATATTGGTGGTGATAATATGAGTAATATAGTAACTATTGAAAGATTGGATCATCAAGGCAGAGGTATAGGTAAACTTAATGATAAACTAATATTTGTTGAAAATGCTTTGATAGGTGAAATTGTAGATGTTCAAATAGTTTTAGAAAAAAAGAAATTTTATGAAGGAACAGTTATTTCTTTTATCAAAAAATCAGATAATAGAATAGAAAGTAAATGTCCTTTCTTTAATGAATGTGGTGGTTGTGATTTATTACATATGTCTTATAAAAAGCAATTAGAATTTAAACAAAATAAAGTTTTAGAAATATTAACCAAATATAGTAAGATTGAAAATATAGAAAACAAAATAAAAGATATTATTTCTAGTGATAATATCTTTGGATACCGAAATAAAGTTACTTTTCAAGTAAAAGATAAAATAGGTTTTTATAAAAGAAAAAGTTATGATTTAATTCCAATTAATAATTGTTTATTAATTACTGATACAATGAATAATATTTTAAAAAAAATACGCGACAATTTTGATTTGAGTAATTTTGAAAAAGTAATTATTAAAGATATGAATGAATGTCAATTGATGTTGACTATCTATTTACGAAATGAAGTAGAATGTAATAAAATTATTGAAAATTTTAAAGATGATGTTAAAAGTTTGGTAATTTATGTAGAAAATAAGCTATATAAAATAATAAAAGAAAGTAATATAATTGCAAAACTAGGTGATTTTAGTTTTTTAGTGTCTTCTGAAGCATTTTTTCAAGTTAATTTAGAACAAACTGTAAAGTTATATAATAAAGTTTTAGAATATAGCTGCTTAAATCAAGACGATTTAGTTTTAGATTTATATTGTGGTACTGGAACAATTGGTATTTATTTAAGTAAGTTTTGTAAAAAAGTTTTAGGTGTAGAAATTAATTCTGAGGCCATAAAAAATGCGAACGAAAATAAAAAAATAAATAATATTGATAATATAGAATTTATGGTAGGAGATACAAAAGAGATTATTAAAAAAGTTAATTTTAAACCAAATGTAATTGTTGTTGATCCTCCAAGAAGTGGTTTAAGTAATGATGTTATTTTAGATATTATGAAAATATCTCCAAAGCGTTTAATTTATGTATCTTGTGACCCTATGACTTTAGCAAGAGACCTTTCAATATTAAAAGCATCTTATGAGGTAGTAGAAATAACTCCTATTGATATGTTTCCGAATACTAGTCATATTGAAAACGTAGTTTGTTTAAAATTAAAATAAAAAAATGGTTATTTATTAACCATTTTACTTTCATAGAATAAAGGCAATAAGACATAATTATTGTCTTTTAAATATTTTATAGCATCTGGTAAGATAGATAATGTAATATAACTATAGTCATGAAATAATACAACCTCTACTTTATCACCAATTGTGTTTTTAAAATTGTTCATAGCATCATAGGTATTAGAAACAGTTGCCCCATCACCATTTAAACTTGTCCAATCTACCCAGCCATAACCATTTTGTTTAAGTTTATTCACAATATCATTTTTTAAACCTTTAGCTTGAGCACTTCCACCTGGAAATCTTACTATGTTAGTAGTAAATCCAGTTCTATCTTTTATTAATTGTTCTTGTTTTTTAACATCGTTTATAAAAGCATCTGAACTATTATAAATTCCATTATGTATATGGTGTGTATAAGTGTGATTAGCTAGAGTATGACCAAGATTATAAATTTTTTTATACATATCACCACAATACATGCTTCTATTATCGTAACAATAGTCTTTATCATAACCAATTGTAAAGAAGGTTGCTCTAACATCATTTTCTTCTAATACTTTTAAGAAGGAATGTGTTAAATAATAAGGACCATCATCAAATGTTAAATAAGCTATTTTATAATTAACTTCACCACTTAAAACTTTATTTTCAAATTCTTTCAAAGTTTTATAATATTCTTGTTTTGCTTCATTAATTTTAGTATCAATATTTTTATATAATGTGATTAATTCGTTAGTATTATTAATTTCATTATTGAGTTTATCTAATTTTTCTTCATTTTTTTCTAATTTGTTCTTTAATTCATTGCTGTTTTTAATTGCATCATTACTTAACTTTATAAAGTAAACATTCGTAATAATTAAACTTATTATAATAGTAGTAAATAAAATAATTATTAAGACATTTTTTGTTTTATTTCGTTTATCCATTTATTCCACATCTCATAAGTATTTATTTTTTCTTTACTACTATTTTTTAACTTTTCTAGTTCTTGTTCTTGATTTTTTTTATTTTCATTATTTTTGTCAAAATCTTTTTCTATTTGTTTAATTTCTTTTAATAGATTATTATTACTTTCTTTTATTTGTTTGTAATTATTAATGTTATAGCTTAAAAAAATAATTAAAGAAATTAAAGATATACCCAATAAAATAGATACAACTTTCCTCATACATCTCCACCACTTTAATTATAGCAAATAATTAAAATATTTCAAATAATTATCTATTTACAATCTTAAATTTAATGTTATAATTATTTATAGACTATGGTGATATGTATGAAGAAAAAACTAAGAGTTAAAAGAATTATTTTTTGTATAAGTATATTATTGGTTATATTTTTATTAATATCACCTTTTATATTTATAAGGATAAATTTGATTGGCGATAAAAAAATTACGCTTAATTATGGCGAAAAGTATAGCGAACCAGGATATAAAGCAAGTGTTTTTAATAAAAATATTTCTAAAGATATTAAAGTAAAAGATAATATTGAAAAAGAAGAGGGAAGTTACGAAATTGTTTATTCTTATAAGTTTCTTTTTTATAAAATAAAAAGAGTACGTAAGATAGAGGTTAAAGATGTTGAAAGTCCTAAAATAGAATTAGAAAAAGGCGAAGATTATGAAACAACTGTTAATGAAAAATTTTTAGAACCAGGATATAAAGCTACGGATAATAAAGATGGTGATTTAACAGCTAGTGTAAAAGTAACAGGAGAAGTTGATATTAAAACATTAGGTGAATACAAATTAAATTATGAAGTAAAAGATGGTAGTGGTAATAAAACGAAAGTTACAAGAGTTGTAAAAGTAGTTAAAAAGAAACCCTCACAAATGAGTATTCAAGAATATACTTTAGATGGATGGTATTCTGAAACTAAATTAAAAGAAACAAAAAATTATGGTAATGAATATTTTGATAGTATTACTATGGTAGGAGATTCTAATACTATGAATATGTATTTGAATGGTTATTTAAGTGGTTTAAGAGCGTGGGCAATACCTTGCTTGCACGCATCTACTATGCATCATTGGAATATTAATTTATATGGGTTGGGGCTTCAAATGCCACTTATAAAAGCTACTGAAAAATATAAACCTGAAAAGATGATTTTAAATCTAGGGGTTTTTGGGACTACATGGATTAAACAAGATGAGTTTATTACAAAATCAAATGAAATTATAGAAAAAATAAAAAAGGCTAGTCCAGAAACTAAATTAGTGTTGATTTCTATATATCCAATCACCCAATATGGAACAAATGAAAATAATTTTAGTCAAGACACTATTAATAAATATAATTTTATGATTTTAGAAATTGCTAATAAACATGGTTTAAAATATTTAGATGTTCAAGAAGTGTTAAAAGATAGTAGTGGTTATGGTAATCCAAATTATTATGTAGGAGATGGTTTTCATTTAACTACATATGGACATAGTATTGTAAAAGAATATATTAAAACACATGCAATAGATTAGGAGGAAATTTTATGAAAAGAGTTTTAATAGTTTTAATAAGTTTATTTATGATTACAGGTTGTGGAGGAAGTGATATTCAAGAACTTGATATTGCTAAAGCTTCAAATACAATTGAAGAAAGTTTAAAAGATATGGAAGTTGTAAGTGAGGAGAGTTTAAAAGATATATATGCGGTAGATACATCATTATTTACGTCTTTCGTTATTAAACAAAATATGGAAGGAGAAATGTATGCTATTATTTTAACTAGTAATAAAACAATGTCTAAAGAAAATATGGAAGCATACTTCAATAAAGTAAGAGATTATAATGTAGCTTACTCTCCAGAACAAGTAAAATTAATTGATAATCGTTTAGAAAAAGAAATTGGTAATTATTTAATTTATATTGTATCTGAAGATAGTGATAAAATATATCAAGATATTATAGATAATATGTAAGATAAAATTGTAAATAAGAAGATAGACTTTTCTATCTTTTTTTCTTAAATTAAAGTAGAATAATTTGTAGTTATTTGTTATAATTAGAGTAGTGATATATATGAGTAAAAAAAAGATTGTATGGATTTTTATAATTATTATTAGTGTTGTGATTTTAGGGGTTGGTGCTTTTTTTGCGACCAATTATATTTTAGAAGAACAAAAAAAGAAGAATGAAAAAACAACTGATGCTTATTTAGGTTCTTTAGAAAAAACTATTCAAGTTTATGATGAAGAATTTAAAGAAGTAGATAAAATTGTTAGAGGGGAAAAAGTTCTTTTATATGAAAGAGAAGTTAAACCTGAAGAAAGTGAAAAGGTTTATCGTAAAATAAAATATAAAGATAAAATTTATTTAGTAAATCCAGAAGATTTGGTTAATACTTATGAAGAAACTGTTAAAGAAAAAGAAGTTTATGTTAGAACTAGTTTAACTACTTATAAAAGTTTTGATAGTGTTGATATTTCTGGATACGTAAAAAAAGGAACTAAATTAGAAGTTACTGGTTTTGATAAAATAAATGAAGATGGTTCTGTTAATATGTATAAAGTAAAAGAAGGGGATACAGAAGCATATGTATATTCTAAATATGTTGTTGATAATTTAGAAAGTGCAAATGCTGTTTATAACGAAAATGGCACATATGATTATCATAAAGATAGAGCTTATTCTTTTGAATTATATGGTGGTTATGCTAAGAATTTAGATTATTATCCATATGAAAAAGTAGAGTTTGAAAATAATCCTTTAATGGCAGAAACTAAAACATATTATTTAGTAGGGACTTATTATGTATTAGCTGAAATTGATAAATATATAGAACTTGCTAAAACTGCTGGAGCTAATGCCTTTGTAGTTGATATAAAAGATGGTGCTTTAGCATATGCTTCTGAAGTTTCAAAAGAGTATACAATGAGTAGTTTTAATTCAGCTATGAATACAGTTGATTTTTATGGTAGTGCTATAAAAAAATTAAAAGATGCAGGTTTTTATGTTATTGGAAGAATTGTTTTGTTTAATGATTCTAAATATGCAGCTGATAATCCTGCTGACTGTATCAAAACTAGTTATGGAACAAATACTAGTTGGGTAAGTGCTTATAGTAGAAGAGCTTGGGAATATAATGTAAAACTAGCAAAAGAAGCTATAGAACTATTTGACTTTAATGAAATTCAATTTGATTATGTTAGATTTCCAGAGGCATCTTATAATTGGTCTAGATATAATTATGATTTTAATAATAAATATTCTGAAGAAAAAGCCCAAGCAATTCAAACATTTTTATATTATGCTACTGATGAACTTCATAAACTAGAAACTTATATTTCAGTAGATGTATTTGGGGAATGTTCTGATACATATGTTACGGCTTATGGTCAGTACTGGCCAGCTATTTCTAATATTGTTGACGTTATAAGTGCTATGCCTTATACAGATCATTTTGATAGAAATAATAGTGTTTATTGGACAAACCCATATCAAACTGTTAAAAATTGGGCAACATCTGCAGCAAATAGACAAAAAGAAATTCCAACTCCAGCTAAAGTTAGAACTTGGATTACAGCATATGATACACCATACTGGAATGTAACTACTATTTATGGTGCAGATGAGATAGCAGCGCAAATTCAAGGTTTAGTAGATGCCGGTTTAGGCTCAGGCTTTATTACTTGGAATGGTGTTTCAAGTTATTACAAATATCAAGCGATTGCTCCTGCTTTTAGTAGAACTTATAATTAGATATTATGGAAAAAATAGTAAAAAAATTAAGAGATTTAAATAAAACGATTGCTACAATGGAATCTTGTACAGGTGGGGCAGTTGTAAATGCTATTACTAATATTGAAGGAGCGAGTGAAGTAGTTAAATATAGTGCTGTTACTTATTCTAATGAATTTAAAATAAAAATGGGAGTTTCTAAAAATTCAATAGATAAATATAGTGTCTATAGTATTGAAGTTGCAAAAGAAATGAGTAAACAAATTAGTTTATATGCTACTTCTAATTATGGATTAGGTATTACAGGTAAATTAAATAGAGTAGATAAAAATAATTTATATGGTTTAGATAATAGAGTATTTATTAGTCTTTATGATAAAGATAATGATGCATATTATACGAGTACTGTTGATGTTAACAAAAATACTCGAGAAGGAAATAAAAATTTAGTTATAGAAGTTATAAAAAACATATTAATATCGTCTATTAAATGACGATATTTTTAAATACCTTTAAAAAACTTTTCTTTTAAATTAAAATTTGATATAATCTTTATGATAGGAGGCTAAGCTAATGAAAAATAAACCAGGATTTAAAGTAAGTATGGGAAGTGAAACATTTTTATATTTAATAATAGGTATAATTGTTTTTGCATTTATCTTTTTTATGCCATCAATATATAAATTTGTATCAGATATAAGAACAGGTAATTTATTTAAAAATGATGAACCACAAGAAACTTTACCACCACCAGAAAATAAAGAAGAACAAGAAGAAGGTAAGGTAGAAGAATTAGATGGGGAAAAAACTTTAGTTTGTTCATTAACAGATTCAAAACCAGAAGGTAATTTAGAAGAGGTAAATACATTTTATTTTACATCTAATAAATTAAGCAGTTTTAAAGAAACAAAAACTTATGATGCTATTACTGATGAATATATTAATTATGTTTATTCTGAACAAGCTAGATTTAAAAATATGAATTCTTTATATAAAGACATTGATGGTTTTAGTTATACTGCAAGTTTAGAAAGCAGAATGTTAAAAGTAACATTTGCATATGACTTGACTAAACTAAATACTGGAAGTTTAAAAAATGAAGATGAAACATTGACTATTAATTTTTATGTAAGTAAAGATCAAAAATTAGAAGAAGTAAAGAAAATCTATACAGATATGGGTTACTTGTGTAAATAGGAGTTTTTATGAATAATAAAGATGAAGAATTAATAAATGGAATTATTGATGTTCCTAATCAAAATAATAGTCAAAATACTTTAGAATACAATTTTAATTTTGAAAGCCAAGTAAATCAAACCCCAGTAAATCCAGTTCCTAATAATAATGCTTTAGAAATAGAACAAAGATATGATAGTTCAAACTTGTCATCTGAATTTGTTCAAAACACTACTGCAGAAATGGTTTTAGAGCAAGAAAAAGTCTCAACGAATGAAGATATATTAAATAACTTAAATAAGGATACTAACAATCTTGTTAATCCTAATTTAATAGTTAATCCTTCAATACAAAAGGTAACAGAACAACCAGAAGTATTAAATATAGAAGAACCAAAAGTAAATTATGAAGAGATAACAGAAAAGAAAAATTATATGTTTATATTTATTATTTTTGCAATTATAGTTTTATTTATTATCTTTTTACCTCAAATCGCTTCTTTGATAGGTTTTTAGAGAGCTGTTATGAAGATATTGAAACATATTTTAAAATTTATTTTATTGTTAATTTTATGTGTATTATTAGTTTTAACACAAATTTTTGTAATCTTGTTTGCGTTAAATTTAGCACATCAACTTATATTAAATGATAAATCTTATATGCTTTTAACAAACAATTCTATGTACAAATACATCGTAGTGTTTGTTATTATATCTACTTTCTTATGTCTTATATATTTTAATAAAAAGGGTTGGGTTAAATTAAATGATGATTTAATATACTTAGGTAAATTTATTTATAACCGATATTTTATATTTATATTTGGTTTTGTTTCTTTAATAGTGTTTATTTTAACTTCCTTTAATTTTGATGTAATATATAAAGATAAGATAGTATCTTATTCAATTTTAAATGTAAGTGGTAAAACTTATCAATATGAAGATATAAAAGAAGTTAATGTAAAAATAAAAAAACATTTTAATGGTTCGTTAAGCGCTAATTATATTTTAATTTTTGATAATCATCAAATAGAAGTATTAAGTTCTATAATTAATGTTAAAGATGAAAAGGATAGTTACGATCATAGTCTTTTTATAGATGAAAAAATTAAAACTTTAAATATTAAAAAGGATATAAATGCTAAATATCTAGATGAATACACAAGTTCTTTAGATAAAGTGTATGCTGATAAAATAACTAAATTATTTGAAAAAAACTGATTTTAAATCAGTTTTCTTTTTGTATGGATAACTCAATAATTAAATTCATATTATCATCATTAGCGATAATGTTTTTATGTAACTCGTTACATTTTGTACATTTATAAATAATTTTATAAGTGTTTTTAAACTTTTCAATACTAATAGGTTTTAACAATCCTAGACAGCTATTCAAACGATCTCCTGGATTAATGTCTACATGTTTAGAATATAAACAATAAGGACAATGATCTCTAGCTGTATATTTTAATGTATCCACTTCTTTCCCACAATTTTCACAAATAAACACTTCGTCACGCATTGTAAACTTTTTCATACAATCACCTTTTTAAATTATACCATAAATAAGGATTATATGATATAATAATACTACTTGGAGTGGTATTATGGAATATAAGATTATGTGTCCAGAATTTGAAGGACCTTTGGATTTACTTCTGCACTTAATTAAAGAGACAAATATAGATATTTGTGATATAAGTATTGAAGTTATAACAAAACAATATTTAGATTATATAAATAAAATGGAAGAGTTAAATTTGAACGTTGCTAGCGAATATTTAGTAATGGCTGCGGAATTACTAGAAATAAAATCTTTATCACTACTTCCTAAAAAAGAAGTTGAAAATCCTGATGAATATGAAGAAGATCCAAAAGATGAATTAATCCGTAGATTGTTAGAATATGAAAAATATAAAAATATCACTACAGCTTTAAAGGAATGTGAAAACAAAAGAAGTGAAATATATACTAAAGATCCAAGTGATTTAGATGAATTTTTAGTTAAAAATAATGAAGTAGAAGAAACTTTTAGTTTAACAGATTTACTTGATGCTTTTTCTAAACTATTAGAAAGAAAAGAATTAGATAAACCACTTAATACTAAAATTACTAATAAGGAATATAGTGTTAATGAAAGAAGTAATGAAATTAGAACAATTTTAAAAAGTAGAAAAAAAGTGGAATTTACGGAATTATTTGAAACATATACTAAAGATTATTTAGTTGTTACATTTTTATCAATTTTAGATTTAGCAAAAAAACAAGAATTAATAATTAATCAAGATAATAATTTTAACAAGATTTATTTAGAAGCAAAGTAGGTGGATTATGAATTTACAAGGAGTATTGGAAGGTCTTTTATTCGTTGTTGGTAATGAGGGGATTTCTTTAGAGCAATTAACTGAAATTTTAGGAATAGATAAAAAAGAATTAGAAATCCTATTAACTAATTTAAATTTAGAATATGAAAATGATAATAGAGGTTTAAAAATAGAAACTTTAGGTAATAAGTATAAGTTAGTAACAAAAAAAGAACATAAAGAATATTATGAAAAATTAGTATCTGTTGAAAAAAGTGAAAATTTAAGTCAAGCGGCACTTGAAACTTTAGCTGTAATAGCGTATAATGAACCTGTAACTCGTTTGTATGTAGATGAAATTAGAGGTGTTGATAGTTCTCATATGATTAGAAAATTACTATATCGTAATTTAGTAAAAGAATTAGGAAGATCTGATTTACCTGGTAGACCAATATTATATGGTGTTACAGATGAGTTTTTAGATTATTTAGGACTATCTTCTAAAGAGGAATTACCTAAATTAGAAAATATAGAAATAAATAGTCAAGAGTACGATAATTTAGATTTATATGAATCTAAATATAAAGAGATGTAGTATACAAGTATACTATATATGCCGGTATGATGGAATTGGTAGTCATGCTTGACTCAAAATCAAGTGGGTTATCCCGTGTCGGTTCGAGTCCGACTACCGGTACCAATAGTTTTTAACAAACATTATAAAATTTAAATAAAATACTTGTCAAAAAGAAATTTTACTGATAAAATAATGTTTGTGTTACTTGGCGAGTATGGTGAAGTGGTTAACACGGCGGATTGTGGTTCCGTTATGCAAGGGTTCGATCCCCTTTACTCGCCCCAATTTGTTAAAAAGTCGTATTACACGACTTCAACGTAAATCGATTCAGAATATTTGAATCGTTTTTTTATTGTTTGTGTTAAAATATAGGTTAAATTTATATAAGTTAGGTGGTTGATATATTGAGATTGATAATGATGCTTTTTTTTATTGGTTATGCTGGGTTTAAGTCTGATGGAATTAATGGTCTTTTTACGAATTTTAAAAACTTGGGATATACGATGTGGGGGGTGTTAAGAATGCTTAATGTAGTGAGTATAAATATAAGTGGTGATGGTATTTTAACAAACTTCTTTTTACATTATATTGTTTATGTTCTTGTTGGATTAGTATTTGAATTAGTTAATATGAAAAAAGGTTGTTTTGGCAAGTTATTTGGAAAAGCTGCTTATTGGATAATCGGTATACCAGTATCATTTGTTTTAAACTATTTTAGTTCCTTGCTTTTTATCTAAATTATTATAAATTATGCTTACAATTTTCTTAAAACAGGATCAAGATGCATCCGATGAAACAATTAATTATAAATAACTCTAGTAATCGTCCATTATGAGTATTAGTGAAGCTGAAATTCAGTTTCACTTTTTTGTATAAAAGTTTTGTATTGTTCCCATAATTAGATGGTGATAATATGAAAAATAGATCTATTTGGAAAGATCAAATAAAATTAGAAAGAACAAAAAATATTTTAACAGATAAAACAAGTACAGATATTTTAATTATTGGTTGTGGAATAAGTGGGTTATCCACAGGATTAGAACTTTTGAAACAAGGTAAAAAATTTATTATGGTGGAAAAGAAACAAGTTGGAATGGGGATAACTGCGAATTCCACAGGAAAACTCACCTTCGCGCAAGGTTTAGTTTATGATAAGATTATAAAAAACTATGATTATATGACAGCTTTGAAATATTATAAATCACAAAAAGAGGCTATGAAGTTAGTAAATGATAATATTAATGAATATCATATTGATTGTGATTATGAAAAAGTATCATCTTATATATTTACAGATAATATAAAAGATATCAAAAAGATAGAAAAGGAAGAAAAGTTTTATAATAGAGCTAGAGTAAAATATCATAAAATATATTCTCTTCCTAATAATTATCCTTTAAAATACGGTCTTGAATTTGAAGATACAGCTCTTTTTAATCCTTTAAAATATGTTTGTGGTTTAAAAAAAATAATTGAAAAAAGTGATAACAAGATATTTGAAAATACAACAGTTCATAGTATTAAAAAATTAGGTCGTAAGTATAAGGTTATAACTGATAGAGGCGTAATATACGCTAAAAAGGTAGTAGTAGCAACTCATTATCCGTTTTTTATTATCCCTAGTTTTATTCCATTTAAAACATATATAGAAAAATCATATGTTCTAGCATCCAAAATGAAGTGTTCTAAAATATCCGCAATTACATCTTGTAAGCCAACTATTTCTATGAGAAATTATAAAGATGATTATTTTATTTTTGCATCTAATTCTCATAGTACAAGTACTCATTTAAATATAAAAAAACAATTTGATGAACTTTTACTGAAATATAATAATCATTTTAATGATGAAATAGAGTATTTATGGTCTACACATGATGTTATGACAAATGATAATCTTCCGTATATAGGTAAAGTAAAAAATGAACAAATATATATTGCGACAGGATTTAATAAATGGGGTATGACTAATGGAGTTTTAAGTGGAAAAATTATTTCAGATTTAATATCAAACATATATAATCCTTATGCTTCTATATTTTCTTTAAATAGAAAATTTAGTTTGATGCGTATTTTAAATTCAATTAAAAATAATAGTAAAACTTTTGCGACGTTAATTTTTACTAAAATTATTAAAAATCATAAGTTTTATGATAGAGTAGAGGTTGTGAATATTGATGGCGAAAGTGTAGGGATTTATTACTATAACGGTAAAGAATACCGGGTTAAAAATACTTGTCCACATATGAAATGCTCATTAATTTTTAATGAGGTTGAAAAGACTTGGGATTGTCCTTGTCATGGGTCTAGATTTGATATTAAAGGTAATGTTATTAGTGGTCCCAGCACTTATAGTATAAAAATTGATAAGAAAAAAAACTAATTTTACATCTTTTTACATAATTTTAATTATCTTGCTGAAAAATTACTTTTGTGCTATAATATTTAAAGGACGAAAAAATGGTAGAAGGTGTAAATATGGGTAAAGATAAAGCTTTAGCTATCAAATTAATTAAAAAAAAGATAAATAATGATACATATTTATCATATGATGAAATATCAGAAATCACAGGCTATCATTCAAAATATTTATTTCAATTAAAAAAAGAAATAATGGATGGTAGTATTAGTTTAGAACATGGTAATAAAAATAAAAAGCCTGTTAATGCTATAAGTGAAGATGAAAAAAAGAAGATAAAAGAACTTTATAATCGTTCTAGTGTAAGTATTAGAAAATTTTGTAAGTTTTATAGTAAACGTAGTTACTCATGTATTTATAATATAATTCATGAAGATGATGAAAAAAGTAATAGTTAATATTCCTTATTAGTAATTTTTAAATATGAATTTCTCCATATTCTTTAAAGTTTGATAATCAATAAAATGTTCTATTTTTTCTACTTGTTCTAACGAGTAG
Source organism: Bacillota bacterium (assembly GCA_015059285.1). GTDB lineage: Bacteria > Bacillota_I > Bacilli_A > RF39 > UBA660 > SIG208. The sequence goes on from SVAS01000002.1 coordinate 146,654, forward strand.
TTTTTTTTATTTAAAAATTTAAAAAATTTAACTAAAATATTATGTCTCCATAGTAGATATTTGCCAACACTTTCACCTTCTTCGGTTAAAGTAATTAACCCATATTTTTCAAAATTAACTAGATGATATTCTTTTAATTTATTAATCATTTTAGATGCAGAAGACGGTTTAACATTTAATTTTTGGGCAATTTCTTTTATGTGTATTTTATCTTTATTTTTATTTCGATAAATCATTTCTAAGTAGTCTTCCATACTTTCAGTTATAAGTACTTTATTTTTAATTTTATAACCATTTAAAGTATAAAAGTTACTTTTTCTGTTCATATGTAATAACCTCTTTCTATTTTTTTCATATATTATTTTAGAGTTAGTTAAGGGAAACTTTTATAACTAATATTATGAAAGGAAGAATTTTGATATGAATGAGAAATACTTAAGTGATGCTTCTTTAGGCAGTTGCTATATTATAAAAAAAATTAATGTAGATGGTTCTATTAAAAGAAGACTTTTAGATATAGGGATGATTGAAGGGACGAAAGTAGAAAATGTTTTAGTAAGTCCTTTTGGAGATCCTATGGCTTTTTTAATTAGAGGGGCTGTGATTGCTCTTAGAAATGAAGTTACAAGTAAAATAGTTGTGGAGGCTTTAGCATGAAAAAAAATTGGTTATCTAAGACAGTTGCTTTAGCTGGAAATCCTAATGTTGGGAAATCAACTGTTTTTAATACGTTAACTGGACTTCATCAGCACACTGGTAATTGGCCAGGCAAAACAGTTAGTAATGCTAGTGGTAATTTTATATATAATAATATTGAATATACTATTTTTGATTTGCCGGGAACATACTCTTTGATATCGCATTCAAAAGAAGAGGAAGTAGCTAGAGATTTTATTTGTTTTGAAAATCCAGATGTTACAATTGTTGTGTGTGATGCTGTTTGTTTAGAAAGAAATCTTAATTTAGTTTTACAAACAATTGAAATAACTGATAATGTAGTTGTATGTGTCAATTTGATGGATGAAGCTAAAAAGAAAAAAATAGAAGTTGATTTAGTGAAATTGGAAAAACTACTAGGTGTACCAGTAATAGGTGCAGCAGCTAGAAATAAAGTTGGAATAGAAAAACTTTTAGAACAAGTTGACAATTTAGTAACAAAGAAAAAACGTGTATCTCCACTTAAAATAAAATATTCAGACAAAATAGAAGAGGCTATTAATAAAGTAGAAAGTGTTTTAAAAGAAGTAAACATACCTTTTAATAAAAGGTGGTTATCTTTAAAATTAATTGATGATGAAAAAGACTTAATTATTACTTTAAATAAATATTTGGGTAAAAATATTATGAATTTTAAAGGGGTATTTAAAGCTATAAGTGAAGCTAGGAAAATTTTAATGGAAGATAATATTAAAGTTGATAAACTTAAAGATAGTGTTGTTTCTACAATTATATCTCTTTCAGAACATATTTCTAAAGAAGTAGTTACGTTTAAAAAGAAAGATTATAATAAAAGGGATAAAAAGATTGATAAATTTTTAACTAATAAATGGACTGGAATACCAGTTATGCTTTTACTTTTGATGGGTATTTTATGGATTACGATTGTTGGAGCCAATTATCCTTCTAACTTCTTATTTGATTTACTTTTTAAATTAGAAGTCTACTTTATTGATTTTTTTAATTTTCTTAAATTTCCTACTATAGTAAGTGAAATTTTAGTATATGGTGTTTACCGAGTTTTAGCTTGGGTAGTAGCAGTTATGCTTCCGCCAATGGCTATATTTTTCCCCCTATTTACAATACTAGAAGATATTGGGTATCTGCCTAGAATAGCCTTTAATTTAGATAAGTGTTTTAAAAAATGTTCAGCGTGTGGGAAACAAGCATTAACTATGTGTATGGGATTTGGATGTAATGCAGTAGGAGTAACTGGAGCTAGAATTATTGATTCGCCTAGAGAAAGGCTTATTGCTATTTTAACTAATGTATTTGTTCCTTGTAATGGAAGGTTTCCTACTATAATTTCTATTATTACGATGTTTTTTGTAGGATTTGGAGTTGGCTTTGGGAATAGTTTACTTAGTAGTCTTATATTAACGTTAGTTATTTTAATTGGTATATCTATGACTTTTTTAATATCAAAAATATTATCTAAAACAATATTGAAAGGATTTCCTTCTTCCTTTACTCTAGAACTTCCTCCATATAGAAGACCTCAAATAGGGAAAGTTATTATACGCTCAATTTTTGATAGAACTTTATTTGTTTTAGGTAGAGCAATTTCTGTTGCGGCTCCAGCTGGTTTAGTAATTTGGTTGATGGCTAATATAGATATTCAAAATATATCTTTATTAAAACATTGTTCTAATTTTTTGGATCCTTTTGGGAACTTAATAGGATTAGATGGCGTTATATTAATGGCTTTTATTTTAGGGTTTCCAGCTAATGAAATAGTGGTTCCTATTATGATTATGGGATATATGGCAACTAGTAATTTAACAGAGTTTAACAATTTAATAGAACTCAAAACTCTACTTATAAATAATGGATGGACTTGGGTAACTGCTATATGTTTTATCTTGTTTTCACTTATTCATTTCCCTTGTTCAACGACTATTCTTACAATAAAAAAAGAAACAGGTAGTTCTAAGTGGACTATATTTTCCTTTTTATTACCAACTATTATAGGAATAATTATGTGTTGTTTAGTAAATTGTTTGTTAAGTTTATTTTTATAATTGTGATTAATTTCACAATTTTTTTGTCGATATAAATAAATTCTAAAATCATAATAACATATATATATTTTAGTGTAGGAGGGTACTTATGAACTATAGCAAAGATGGACTAAGTGATTTAGAAGTAGAGAAAAGTCGTAAAAAAAATGGAAGCAATGTAATTACTTCTACTAAGAAGAATAGTTTTTTTAGTTTGTTAATAGAGTCTTTAGGGGATCCTATTATTCGTATATTATTAATAGCTTTAGCAATTAAAACTATTTTTTTAATTAAGAATTTTGATTGGTATGAAACAATTGGGATTGTTATAGCTATATTTTTAGCATCTTTCATTTCTTCAATTTCAGAATATGGAAGTAATAAAGCATTTGAAAAGTTGCAGGAAGAATCTTCTAAAATTAAAAGTAGAGTAAAAAGAAATGGTAAAATAATAGAAATTAGTTGTGATGATATAGTAGTTGGAGATATTGTAAAACTAGAAACAGGGGATAAGATACCCGCGGATGGTTATATTGTAGAAGGAGATGTTACAGTTGATGAATCTTCTATTAATGGTGAAGCTAAAGAAAAATATAAGGAAGCTGTAAATGGACAAGTAACAGAAAAAAATATGGTGTTTAGAGGAACTGTTGTTTATAGCAAAAGTGCTTTGATGTTAGTTACTAAGGTAGGAGATAACACATTTTATGGGGATTTAGCTCGTGAAATACAAGAAAAACCTAGTGAAAGTCCTTTAAAATTAAGACTTAGAAAACTAGCTAGCATCATTAGCAAAATAGGTTATTTTGGGGCTTTTTTAGTAAGTTTTTCTTATCTTTTTTCGGTAGTTGTTATAAATAATAATTTTAACTTAGATTTAATACTAAATACTTTAACTAACTTTCCTTTAATGTTTGGTCATATTTTATATGCTTTAACTTTATCAGTAACAATTATTGTAGTAGCTGTTCCAGAAGGTCTTCCGATGATGATAACACTTGTTTTATCTTCAAATATGAAAAGAATGTTAAAGGATAATGTTTTAGTTAGAAAACTTGTGGGGATAGAAACTGCTGGTAGTTTAAATATTTTATTTACTGATAAAACAGGTACACTTACTAAAGGTAAATTAGAAGTAATAGGTTATGTTAATTCAGATTTAAAAAGATATTGTAGTGAAGAAGAAATAAAAAAAACTAAGCTATATGATTTGGTTTCTAAATCTTTTGCTTGGAATAATGCAAGTAGTTATGATATTGCTTCAAATAAAGCAATTGGTGGTAATATAACTGATAGAGCTTTAAGAAATTTTATGAAAACTTATAATGAAATCCCTAAAAAAATTCGTGAAATTCCTTTTGATAGTAAACTTAAATATTCTCTTGTTAGTGTAGATAAAACAAATTATATAAAAGGCGCTCCTGAAGTAATATTAAAAAACTGTAATAAATGTTATGATACTTTAGGTAAAGTAAAGAGTTTTAATTTTAAAACCAACATTTATAAATATATAGAAGAAAAAACTAAAGAGGGGATTAGAGTAATAGCTTTGGCAACTTCAAATTATTATAAGGAATTAGATCCTATGAAAAATTTAGTATTTTTGGGGCTTGTTTTAATAAAAGATGAAGTTAGAAAAGAAGCTGTTGAAGGAATTAAACTTGTAAGTGATGCTGGCATTCAAACTGTTATGATTACAGGGGATAATAAAGATACTGCCTTGTCTATTGGTAAAGAAGTAGGATTAATTAAATGTTCTAATGATTTGGTTTTGACAAGTGATGAATTAAAATTAATGAACGATGAGAGTGTAAAAAAAATAATTCCTAATTTAAAAATAGTTGCTAGAAGTCTTCCAAATGATAAAAGTAGATTAGTACGTCTTAGTCAAGAATTAGATTTAGTAGTAGGAATGACAGGTGATGGGGTAAATGATGCTCCGGCTTTGAAAAAAGCTGACGTTGGATTTGCTATGGGAAGTGGTACTGAAGTATCAAAAGAAGCTAGTGATATTGTTATTTTAGATGACAATTTTTTATCTATTTCCAAAGCTATTTTATTTGGACGAACTATATTTAAAAGTATTAGAAAATTTATTATAGTCCAACTTACTATTAATTTTTGTGCTATAGCGCTTTCAATAATTGGACCATTTATTGGAATTGATACACCGATTACTGTTATTCAAATGTTATGGTTAAATATGGTAATGGATACTTTAGCAGGTCTAGCATTTGCATATGAACCTCCACTTTTAGAATATATGAAAGAAAAACCTAAAAAAAAGGATGAATCAATTATTAATAAATACATGTTTGGTCATATTTGTGTTATTGGGTTATATTCTGCTTTAATTTGTATTTTGTTTTTAAAACTACCTTTTGTTCATAATTTTTTTAATAATGAAGGAGAGTTTTTAACAGCCTTTTTTGGCTTATTTATTTTTATTGATATTTTCAATAGTTTTTGCGCGAGAACTCATAGGTTAAATCTACTAGCTAATATAACAAAAAATAAAGTGTTTTTAGGAATTATGTTGTTTATTGTTATTGTACAAATAATTCTTATTTATTTTGGTGGGACACTATTTAGAACTACAGGACTAACATTTATGGAATTTCAGATAATGATTTTAATTGCAGCTTCTATTATACCAATTGATTTTATTAGAAAAATTTATTTAAGGAGTAAAAAAGATTATAGTGGTGTATAGCTTGTACTCATAAAAGAAATATTTTTTCATAGTCTTAATTAGGAGGCTTATTATGAAAGAAAAATTAATACTTATTTTAAAAGGTATAATTATTGGTGCTGGAAAGATAATACCTGGGGTTTCTGGTGGAATGCTTGCGATAACTTTAAATGTTTATGATAGAGCTATTAAATCAATAAGTAATTTTTTTAAAAATGTTAAAGAAAATTTTACATTTTTATTTACACTTGGTATTGGAATATTGCTTTCTATTTTATCTGTTAGTAAATTAATTGAATATACTTTAGATAACTATTATCTTCCGACAATGTTACTTTTTATAGGAATGATTATTGGTGGTATTCCTTCAATAGTTAATGAAGCAAAGCAAGAAAAAAGCTTAAAAAACATTATTATTATGCTTATACCTTTTATTCTTATATTCATACTGTCAATAACTAGTAATATTTTTAATATGGGTAGTGTAAAAGGAGTTAAAGTTATACCTATGATATTAATTGGAATAGTGGATGCAATTACAATGATTATTCCAGGGATAAGTGGTACAGCAATTTTAATGATGCTTGGATATTATGATATCATAATAAGTTCATTTAGTTCTTTTACCAATTTATCATTACTTTCTTATAATTTAAGTATTATAATTCCTTTTGGAATAGGAATGATTATTGGTGTTATAACTCTTTCAAAAATAATTAACTATTTATTAAATAAATATAGAATTAGTTGTTTATATGCAATTATAGGTTTTTCAATTTCTTCCATTTTATTGTTGCTAATAGAAACTTTAAAAAACAATTATTATATAGGTGAAGTTTTAATATCTTTAGTATTACTAGTTGTAGGTTATTTTATTAGTAGTAGACTAGATAAAGTTGGTTAATAACATTTTAAAATACTTAAGTATATCTTAGGTGTTTTTTTATTGAAAGTTCTTTCAATCAGGTATATAATAATAATGGAGGTACACAATGAAAAAGAAGAAAAAAGGAAAGTTAAAAATAAAAAATATATTAATATTAGTTTTAAGTTTATTACTGATAGTTTTTTTTATAGTCAAATTATGTTCTAGAAAAGCGTTTGAAGTAGAAATGAAGACAACTACAATGAATGTGGGAGATGTTTATGAGGATAATTTTAAAGCTACTTTTAAAGGTGAAGATGTTACTAAAAAAGTAAAAGTTACTAATAATATTTTTAGTGAAAAAATAGGAAAATATCAAGTTACTTTTACATATAAGACTGGTAAAAAGAAATATAAAGTTATTAAAGAGATAGAAATAAAAGACAAAGAAAAACCAGTTATAACATTATCTAAAGGGGATGAAGTTACAATTTTGCTTGATAATGAATATAAAGAACCAGGATATAAAGCTATGGATAATTATGATGGCGAATTAACTAAAAAGGTAAGTGTTAGTGGTAAGGTAGACACTTCTAAAGAAGGGACTTATGAACTTAAATATACTGTTACTGATAGTAGTAAAAATAAAGCTACTGCTATTAGAAAAGTAATTGTGACTAAAGAATCACCTCTAGATAAAAGTGTTAAAGATTTTAAACTAGAAGGAATTTTCACTAATGTATTACTTGCTGAGACTGAAGATAAAGGTAGTGCGTATTCAGATGAGTTTATTTTTGCTGGAGATTCTACAGCTTTATATTATGTAATTAATAAACAAATAACAGGTAAGAGATTATGGCATAAAGAAGGAATTGATCCTGAAACAGCTTTAACAAATTCAATTTATATAAATCATATTGAAACAAATAAAACTTTTATAGAAAATTTTAAAGAGCATAAACCTAAAAAAGTTGTTATGACATTAGGTACAAATAGTGCGGCTTATATGGAACCTTCATATTTTATTAAAAATTACAAAAAATTAATTAAGGGAATAAAAGAAGTTAGCCCTGACACTTTAATTATTGTTCAGTCAATACCACCAGTAGATATTTCATATGATAAAAAAAGTAGTGGAATTAATAATGATAAAATTAATAAATTAAATTACTATATTTTAGAAATGTGTAATGAATTAAATGTTCCATTTTTAAATTCTGCGGAAGCTTTGAAAAATGAAAATGGTACTTTGAAATCTGGTTATGCTATTAAAGATGGCATTCATTTATCTAAAAGTGGTAATGAGATTATAATGAAATATTTAGAAAATCATGCTTATGAAGAAGACTAAAATTTAGTCTTTTTATTTTGTAAAAATTACCACTATCAATCATATAATATAATGAGGTGACTATATGGAACGAAAATTACCAAAGGTGTTTGCTAATAATCTAAACGAGGTAAATAACAATAATAGTGTTTTTTATTCGGCGGATAGTAGTGATAGAAATATAGAGAATATAAAACCCGAAAAAGAATTGTTTGGTAAAACAGTTGAGCAAAAAATTAATGAGATTTTTAATTCACCATATTACATTTATAAAGCAGATGTTGAAATTACTTTAGAAAATGATGTGGTAACTAAAAAGATAATAGGTAAAAATAGAATTAATTTAATTACAATGGATAATGAATTAATACCGATTAAATTAATAAAAGATATTAAATATAAATAATAAAAAAGATTTTTAGAAAACATCTAAAAATCTTTTATTTGTTTTTATATAGTTTGCGGAGTATAATAAGTATATGAGGATGTGAATGGATGAAGAAAATATTAAAGGTATTACTTCATAGGGTAGTATTAGTGGCAGTTTTATTGGCAATACAAATTTTGTCTTTAATTATTATGATAGTAAGATTTAATAATTATTTTGTTTATTTTTATGCTTGCTGTGCTTTGTTAAGTTTTCTTGTGTTTTTGCATATTATTAATAATAAAAGTAATCCTAGTTATAAGATTGCTTGGTTAGTTCCTATCTTAGCATTTCCAATTTTTGGTGGATTATTTTATGTTTTATTTGGAAGAAATAAACTAAGTAATCATTCTAAAAAAAAGATGGCTGCTATAAGTGCTAAAATGCAATTAATTGACTTTGAAAATGAAGAAATAATAGAAATTTTAAAAAAAGAAGATGTAGTGGCAGCTAAACAAGCAAATTATATTCAAAAATTATCTCATGCGCCAATTTATAAAAATACATATACAGAGTATTATTCTGTTGGTGAAGAAATGTTTTTAAGACTAAAAGAAGAACTTATGAAAGCTAAACATTATATATTTTTAGAATACTTTATAATTGAAGAAGGTGTTATGTGGAATAGTATTTTGGATATACTTATTCAAAAAGTAAAAGAGGGTGTTGATGTTCGTTTAATTTATGATGATATGGGATGTATTATGACTCTTCCCTATAAATACTTTGAAAAGTTAGAAAGTTTTGGGATTAAAACCTGTGTTTTCAATCCTTTCATTCCGGTCTTATCATCAAAAATTAATAATCGTGATCATAGAAAAATTGTGGTTATTGATGGTCATACTGGCTTTACTGGTGGTATAAATTTGGCTGATGAATACATAAATATCTATCCTAAATACGGTCATTGGAAAGATAGTGCCATTTTACTAAAAGGAGAAGCTGTTTGGAATTTGACAATTATGTTTTTATCTATGTGGGATTATATTCGTGGTGTAAAAGAAAATTATGAAGATTACCGCCCAGATACTTATATGCCGAAAAAAATTAAATCTAAAGGGTATGTTTTGCCATATAATGATACACCGTTAGATGATGAAACAGTTGGTGAAAATATATATTTAAATATGATTACAAATGCAAATAAATATATTTATATAACAACACCTTATTTAATTATTGATAATGAAATGATTACAGCTCTTACTTTAGCTGCCAAATCAGGAGTAGAAGTTAAGATTATAACACCTGGAGTTGCTGATAAAAAGGTTGTGAATGAACTTACAAAATCATATTATGAGGTATTAATTGAAAATGGTGTAAAAATATATGAATATATTCCTGGTTTTGTTCATGCTAAAAATTTTGTAATAGATGATAAGTATGCAACTGTAGGAACAATTAATTTAGATTATCGTAGTCTATACTTACATTTTGAATGTGGCGTGTGGATGTATGATACAGATACTATTGTTAATATTGAACAAGATTTTGAAGAAATGTTAAAATTGTGTAGAGAGATAACTTTAAAGGACTGTAAAAAAATCACTAGTAAACGTAAATTTTTTAGAGCCATTTTAAAGCTATTTGCACCACTTATGTAGAGATTATTCCAAAAAAAAAGGAATAATCCTTTTTTATATGCATTCTACAAAAGTATCTTGTAAGCATCTTAATGTACAAACGCAATTTAAATTCATTGTAAAGAAAGAATTAGTTGCTACATAAGGAATAACTGCTACTTCTGTAGTGTCAGGATTTGGAGCAAGTACTCTAAATGTAGCGCAACAACCATCTATTTTTTCAATTCTAAATACACTTGAACAAGTTACACCATCGTCACCGCAAGTGCCATCAGTTTTAGTAGTTGGCATAGTCCATGGTGTACCATTACCACAACAAGTATATAACATAATAGGTCTAGTATTACAATTTATAGAAGTTGTTCCGCATCCTAAAAACCCACGATCACAAGTATCTAAGCAAGCTTCATTGCAAGTAGCGTTTTGTTGTAAGACGCAAATAACAGTTAAGATTTCAGATATGCATCTGCAATCGGTATTTTCGTTATTACACATATAATCCACCCCTTCATTTATTTTCTAATATAGCATATTCAACCAAGATAAATAGGTGTGAATAAATAACCTAGGTAAAGTTTATTTATTTAATTTTACTATATTAGTAGTTAACAATAATTAACTATTAAATTATATGCAATACTGTAAAAATAGATTAATCTATATTTGATATAGTAAATACTGTGCTTTAGTTTAAAGTGCAAAAGTAATATATTTGAAAAATATATATATTTTTTGCTATTTTACACTTTTTTATGTAAAGATAATACGTTATAACACATTTTTTTATTACACATATATTATAATGAGGTGATGATGTGTTTGAAATATATCGTATAATGCCAGGTGATTCTTTAGAAAAAATATCGGTTAACTTAGGCATTAATGTAGATGAATTACGAAGGATAAATGGTATAATTGGTGATCCAATTTTAATACCAGGGACTAATTTAATTATTCCAAATAGAAGTAATGATACATATATTAAATATGTGGTAAAAAGAGGAGATACTATTTATGATATAGCTAGAAGAAATAATATAGATAAACGTATTTTACTACTTATAAATGGACTAAATGAAAATGATTATATATATCCAGAACAAGAAATTTTAATTCCTAGTGAAAATGTTAGTTTATATGTTACAGAAGATGGTGATTCTTTAAATAGTATTAGTGAAAATTTAGGAATTACTATTACTGATATGTTAAGAATGAATGATACTTTATTTTTAAGTCCCGATCAAATTGTTGTTTATAGAATGAATAATTCTAATTTATAATAATTTTACAAATAAACGTGTATTAGCATGTTTATTTTTTTATAAACGTCTTTTATTTTTAAAAAATATATTATATAATAAATATAGTTGAGGTGTATAAAACATGAAAAAATTACTAATTATATTTGTAGGGATAATAACAATTTTTACTGTTGGATGTGGTAAAGGTAAAATAACTGAAATAACATTTGAAGAATATAATGAAATGGTAAATAATAAAGAAAGTTTTATTTTGTTTATTGGTTCTCATAATTGTAATCATTGTGCGCAATTTAAAATGACTTTAGAAGATGTTGTAAATGATTATAATGTGGAATTTAAATATATAGATGTTGCTAATTTAACAGAAGAACAACATCAAAAGTTATCTGATGATATTATTTTTACAGGGACCCCAACTACTGTTTTTTTACAAAAAGGAGTAGACAATTCTTGTGGATTATTTAGTTGTGATGAGGATAAAAGGGTTGATGGTGCTCTTAGTTATGATAAGGTTATAAGTGTTTTAAAAAATTATGGTTATATAAAGGGGTAATTTATGGAAAAAGAAATAGAAATTATAGATTTTGAAGATAATAATGAAGATTTATATGTGTTAAATACTTATGGAGAAGATCTAACTGCTAAAACATATATTACTAATCCAGCTATAGCACGCGAAAGTGAGATTAAGCAAACAATGATAGTTTTATTAACTCCAGAAAAATCAGCACTTTTAATAGGTAATGCAGGTATTGGTAAAACAGCCATTGTAGAAGGAATAGCTTATTTAATTCAGAAAAATCAAGTGCCAGATGCTTTAAAAGGTTATAGAATTATTAAAATTAATTCTACTTCTTTAACTGGTAAAATAACTAGAAATGGTAAAGAAGAATTAGTGATATCTTTATTAGTTCAAGAATTAAAGCAAGTTTCAAAAACAATTTTATTCATAGATGAAGTTCATACTTTAATAGGTGGAAAAGAAGATGGACCGATGGATTTGGCTAATATTTTGAAGCCTGCTTTAGATCGTGGAGATATTAAAGCTATAGGAGCAACTACTACCGAAGAGTATAATTCATATGTAGTAAGAGACCGTGCTTTTTTAAGGCGTTTTGATAAAATTGAAATTGTTGAACCAACTCAGGACACAACTGTAAAAATACTTATGGGATCTTTACCTAAAATTGAAAAACAAACAGGCATTAAATTTAAATATAATGAATATGTTAGTGAAAAATTAGTTCGTTCTATAGTAGAAGCAACCTCTGAATTTAAAAGAGTTTATGGACTTGCAGCAATGTATCCAGATGTTTCTTTTTCAATTTTAACTCAAGCTTTTTCTAATGCATTATTTCAAAATAAAAAAGAAGTAGATGTTTTAGATGTTTATATGGCTATCAAGATGAGTAAACGAATTTATCCAGACAGTATTGTTAAAGAATTAGATACATTTAGAGAAAAACATGCGGATATTGCTAAAGAAGATGGCATTGTTTTTCCTATTGTAACAATTGATGAAGTTAAAGATGCTTATGAAAGTTTTTGATAATAGACTAAGTCTATTATTTTTTTATTAAAATAGTTATTGATAAACCCTTATAAACTATTGACTGAAAGTATTTTATGGTATAAAATTATTATATAGAATAAATTATGATGGAAGATAGTAAACATAAGGCATGTTTACTATATAAATAAAACCATATGTTATAAATTACCGGGAGGTTGCGTATGAAAAAAAGTGTAGCTTTTATACTAGTGTCAGTTATTTTGATGATTGGTGCATCAATTTATTTTGCAATTGATATTAATAATAAAAAAATGAAAGAATTTGTTAAAGATGGTTATATTTTAACTACTGAAAATAGTGGTACTACCGATAAGTCTGTTAGATATTATTTTAATTCAGGTACCAAATATCAAGAAAAATATCAGGACAAAGTCTCTTTTTCTGACATAGACGGAGAAAAAGTATCATTAAATAATACATCATTTGTACACTATTTAGATGGTTCTATTTCTACTTTGAAAAAAGGAGTAGTTATGGACTTAGATTCTATTAATGGTAGTGTTGTTAAGTATTATAATATTTTTTCAAAATCTTTATTAGAAAAAAGAACAGATGCTTATTTCGTTAATAATTTAGGAAAACAATTGAAATTTTCTAATTTTATTGCTAAAACTTCTGAGAATAAATATTTAATAGCCTCTGATAAAATTACCCTTTTCTTATCGGATAATCAAGCAATCGATATTAAAGATTATGTTGAAATTAATTTTATTGAAGGAGAAATTATACGCCTAGAAAATCAAGAAGTTAGTTATCAAACTATTTCTTCTGAATCTTATATTCAATTAGCTAATGATGTTAAATTAGATTTAGGAACTGGAAACATTTATGTTAAAAATGAAAAGAAGGTTTCTTTAAATCAAATGATTATTGATTCTGATGATAATATTCAAATTGAACCAGAAGAAGAAAATGAAGAAAATATAGAACAAGGCGGTAATGAAGGGTCTACTTTAGAAAATGGTAACTCTGGTCAAAATGGTGCTAACGGTGGTGTTACTGGTGGTACTATAGGAGATAACGAAGAAGTTGTAGATGAAAATGAAAATACAAAAATACCAGTATTTAGTGTAACAAAGTTAGATGTTACAGCAAACAAAATAGATGCTGATATTTCTATTACTGATGATGATTCATTATTAAATGGTCCAGTAACTTTAAAGGTTGTTGAAAATGGTACAGGGAAAACTGTGTATATGAAAGAGGACAATAATGGTGCTTTTGATATTAATGTCTTAATTGAAAATTTAACACCAGAAACAAATTATACTCTAATTGCCAGTGCAACTTATACTAAAAATAATAATGACTATACTAAGGAATTTGTTTCTAAAGCTTTTAGAACAGAATCTTTAGGTATAGAATTAAATAAAAATTATTATACAACTTCACAACTTTCTTATCTTGTTAAAATAGATGAATATTCTCAAATTAAATCAGCGACTTTAATACTATACGATGATGCTGGTAAAGATCTTGGAAAGCAATCTGTAGATGTTGATGCTGCTAAAACAGGACAAGTGATAACATTTGATGGTTTAAAATCAAACACAAGTTATAAAGTATCATTAACAGAAATTGTTTATCATAACGCAAAATATTCAAATGGTTACGAACTAAACGTGAACGCTAAAACTTTAAAAGTTGAACCAAGTTTTGGTAGAACTAATTTTAAAATAGATAAGAGAAATAGTTTGTTTACTTTAAATTATGATAAGGTTGTAGATACTGATAATGGAATTGTTAGTTATCGTTATGAAATTTATGATGCTAGATTTATTAATGAAGATAATCCTCAAGCTATAAAAACTATTGAAAAAGAAAACAACACTTCTGTTGATATACTTGTTGATAATGTCAATATATTTAGAGGTGATCCTTATGTATTTAGAGTTGTGGTTGAATTTTATGATAATGAAAAATATGTAGAGTATGCATCACCTTTTAGTACTATTATGCAAATGGATGGAGAAGGTTTCCCTACTGTTAATTTTGAAGAAGAGTTGGTTACTTTTGAAAGAATAAAAGGAAAAGTAATTATTACTGATGATGATAATACAATTGATTTAAGTGGAGATAATAAAATTTTAGTAGTTTATCAAAATTCGTTGGGTCAATCAACTACTATTACTGCTAGTGGAAATGTAGTTGTTCCAATTGATGTTAATAATTTAAGGGCAAATGAAACGTATACTATATCTGTATACGCCACTGTTGACTTGAATGATGGTAATGACAAAATTGATAATTGTTTTATTGGTAGTTCAATTGTAAAAACTGAACCTACTCAACCTTTTGCTATTTCGTTAACTGCTGAAAATGAAGATGTAATGCAAGCTTTTACAGTAAAAGGGAAATTGGGAGCTAGTAGTGGCGTTGATAATGAATTAGAAGCTAGTACTTTAACTGGAATAACTTTCAATTTATATGAAGGTAAAGATACTACTCAAAAATTAATTCGTTCTATTAAAAAAGTTGATTTAAATGAAGAACCATATGAAAGTACTTTAAAAGAAACATATTATGATCAAGAATTTGAATTAAATCCTGCTTTCTTTGGTTTAGCGAATGCTGATTTAGATAATGATTATTATACTATTGAAGTGACACGTGCTTATGATTATACAACGTATGAAAATGAAATCCCTATCGAACCAGAAAAAGATGCTGTAATTACGGTAAAAACAAATGGTACTATTCCAGATTTGCCACAAGATATAAATAGTGCATTGGTTGTTAATCGTATTTTAAATAAAAATGCAGGAACACGCTATAATGCTGCTTTAGATCCGAATACGATTGTAGGATATGAAGTGCAAGCTGATTACAACAACGCTAAAAAATATGCTCAATATTTAAAATATTATGTACATGATGCTGTGACTGGAGAAATTATTGAAAGTGCGACACAAGTTTATAATGTTGATGCAAGTGGAGAAATTGGAAAAGTTTATTTTTATTTAGGTAATGGTACTGATTTCAATATTAAAGATACTGAATTGGTTCGAGGAAACAGATACTATTTTACTTATGAAGCATATTTAGATATGAATGGAGATTCATCAGTTGATTTAAAATGGCCGACTGGTAGTACCGTTTTAAGTTCTCAACCTGTATCTCCAGAAAAACAGGCCCCTAAGTTTCAATTTTATTTAGCTAGTTCATCTGCAAGCTCTATGACATGGAAATATACTTATAGTGACATAGATAATGCTTTGATAAGTAAAAACTTATCTTATTCTATTAATGGTGTATCGCTTGGAGTAGTTGATATACATGAAACTAATACATTTGAAACTGTAACAATGCCTGGATTAAGTAAAGGCGATTTTGATATTTTTACTTCAGTAGCGCTTATTAAAACTTCAGGAAATATTTCCAATAAAATATTAGCGCAACAATATTTTGAAGGTTTATATCAAATGCCTCAATTAACTTTTAATACGCGTATTGATGTTAATAGACTTACAATAAGTATTAATGATTATGAAAATTACTTAAGTTATATTAATCGTATTGCAGCGTTAAAAGTGACTTTTTCAAATGGTCAAAAACAAATTGTAAAAGATAATTTAGTATTAGATGGTGATAGTGTTGTTATTGATTTGATTGATATAGCAGAATTTATTAATCAAGATGTTACTGTAAGTGTTGAAGCTTATTTTGATACTGGAAAAGCAGGATTTGAACAAGACGACACAGCGTCAAATTTATATGCTCTTCAAAATACATTAATTGATGGTGTTGGTGGCGAGTATTATGTGATAAATGCAAAAAACAATTTGGTTAAATATAATTATGCAACAGCATCAATTTTTACTAAAAATTTTACTGGTAATACTTTAACTATCAAAGATAAAATTAACAATTATGAAAAGACATTAGATTTGAATGTCTTAGAAACTGGTGTTGAGTATAATTATGAAAATATCAGTTTAAAAAAGTTAGAAACACTACCATTGGGTGGAGATGGAACACAAAATATTAATTTTGATATGATTATTGCTGGTGTAAGTTTATTGGATGAAAATGGTAAATTGAATATTGCTTCATCATTACAAGATGCGGAAGTTAAAATTAATTTATATGGAGCTGGAGCATCTGCTATTTTAAACAATAAAATATATTTAAAATTATTTGAGTTTGATGAGGATACAAACACAAGTAAAGAAGTTAGAACAGTGGAATTATCAACTACTGAATTAAATAAAACAATAACAATTTCAGATTTATTACCTAAAACAAATTATTATATAACTTTACATGCAGAAGTTTATAATGGTACTGGATATGAAATGGTTCAACTTTATGATATTGATACAAAAAGTGCAAATGAGCGATATAATTTTTCAACTCTTTATAGTGTAGGTATTAGTAATATTAATGTAGCTTATGATTATGAAAATGCTACATATAGTTCAAAAAATCTTGCTTTAACTTATAATTTAGAAGAGACAATAGGTTTTAATCGTATTGAATATAATTTATATAAAATAGTTAAAGTTGATGGAGTTGAAACTAGGGAATTAGTTAATTTAGATATCACATCAGATAAAATTTTCAAAAAAAACATGAAACATTTAATACCATGTAATCCGGGTGGTGCTATTGAATTTGGTTATGATTATGAAATAGAGCTTACTTCAATTGCGGAAGTTACTATAAATAATCAAAAAGAAGATAGAGTTCTAGATGAAAAAATTACTTATCGTTTTACTTTGGATAGTTTGAGAAATCCATTTGTTGGTGTAAGTAGTAATTCTTCAGTTGAAGATGGTAATTATAAAATTGAATATAAAGTTAATATTTTTGATATGGATAAAGTAATTGTTGATGGCGTTTATAAAGTACGTATTTTTGATGAAGATAATAATGATATTACACCAGATAAATATGCCAATAAAGAATATGATATTAAAGATTTAAATGCATCATTTGTTATTGAAAACTTAAAAGTTAATACCACTTACAAATTACAAATTACTACTTATAATGATATGGATAATAGTGGAATAGATTTTATGAAATCACAAAAATCATTTGATGCATCGACAGTTAATGATTATGGAATTGATATAGGTACTGTATATGCTTCTGCAAATTCTTTAAACCGTGCTAAAATTGATTTAACTTTCTATAACTCATATCGTTTGGATTGGATAGATGAAGTTAGATATTCAATTTATGGTCAAAATGGGTATTCAATAGATGGTAAAATGGATTTTACTCCTGTTCAAGTTAGTAGTAATCAAGGTTATTATTATACTTTCACCTTAGATAAGTCATTACCAACAACTGGAATTTACAATATTGAAATGCAATTTATTTATAATGGAATAATTATAAAACAAATATCTTTAGAACATAGTTATACAGATTAATAAGGAGGTGCTATATGAGAAAATTAGGTAAAAAGAATAAAATATCGTTTGTTATATTTACTTTTATAGTTATATTAGTAGTGGCGATATTTGTTTATGGAATAAACCGAGTGCTTTCTTATGAAAAAGAAGAATATGAGCTTACAACAGGTAGTGTGTTATATGATGAAGATAATAATTTTCTATCTTTAAATAGTGCTTCTTTTATGAGCCGTAATTGGAATGGCAAATATTATGTAACTTTAGAAGATGAAACTAGTTATAATTTAGGTGAGGAAACAGTTGTTTTTAATTCTAATGATTATCGTATGTATTTATATGGCACTTTTTACCAAGTTTTTGAAAATGGTAAAGTTGAAAAACACGTTGGTCAAACAGAGGTTGTAAGAAATACAGAAGCCAAAGTGTATAAACTTAAAGATCGTAAATATTTAATAGTAGCAAGTAAAATTGCAACTGAAGATTTGAGTGTTAATACGGCTAATTATTTAATTATTGAGATTGATAAGATAGGTAATGCTTTACTTATGAATAATGAAATTAATATTAAGACAATAGTACCAACTGTTTTAAAAACTGATGATTTTAATTTTGATATTGCCAATGAAAAATTAGTTTTTGGCAAGACTTATATTGATTTAAAGAAAATAAATGGAAGTACTAATGAATATGTAGAACCAGTAAAAAAACCTACAACAAATAATAATAGTGGTGGTAGCACTGGTGGAACGGGAGGAACAGGTGGTGCCGGTGGCGCAGGAGGAACAGGCTCTATAATTTATGGAAATACTTCTAATTCTAATAAGATAGAATTAGTTAAAAAAGTTGGCCTTAACTCTATTGTTCCCTATTCTACGTATTTAGACGTTGATTATACTGTTATTGATTTAAACAATGAATATAATTCTGTTTATTTGCTTATTGATGATGGTGTTAATAAAAATAAGATAGAGTTAAACAAAGAAAGTAGTAATTATAAAGTTAGAAATCTAAAACCAAACTATGAGTATAATGTAAGTTTAGGTTATACTTATACTGATAAAAGCGATGGATTTAATACAGAAATGGATGAAATTTCAGATGTTTTTAAAATTAAGACAGCTAAGTTAGAGCAAAAATTGGAAATAACAAAAATAAATAAGGCTAATAAACAAATTCATTTTAATTTAAAATTAGATGACAATTATATGTTAGAAACGGTATCAATCGCTCTTTATTCAGATAGTATATTTATTCAAAGTATTAGTTTATCTCAAGATGATATAAGAATAGCAACAACTGATAGTGGTTTTAGTGCTTATATAACTTATGAAAATTTAGGTACTCAAAATATTTTAAAAGTAGAAAATGCTATATATAACGGTGAAAATGCAAACATTGATTTATCTACCGTTTATGTAAATAGTTAGGAGGATTTTATGGAAGCAATTTTATCAGCAACAATGGAAGCAATCGGAACAATGATTGGATTTACTTTTTTAGGGTTAGGTATTGGTATTGGTATACTTGGTGCTAAAGTAGCCGAAGCCGTAGGACGTAATCCAGAAACTAAAAGTGATGTAGTTCATTCTGTTATGACAATATTAATAGTAGCAACCGTTTTTCTATTATTCTTGTTCGCCTTTACTTTTATGCTTTTATTCTTTAACCCATTAGTAGGCTAAGATGTTTATTATATTTATTGCCATTTCTATTATTATTTTTGTTATGATAATAGTTATGACGACTATATTTAAAAGAACAGTCAAAGTTATAGACGAACAATCAAAAAATTATTTTGTTTGTAAATTACAAGTATATGATGATTTAATTGAAAAAAAGCAAGCTGCTTTAGAAGAATTAAATCAAAAAATAGAAGAACTTGAAAAAAAAGAAATAGAAGTATCTGATGAAGTAGAAGAAGTGGAAGAAGCTAAAAATGTTTTGGATGTAGTGATTCCTGATTATAGAGATGAAGATATATTTGAAACTTATAAAAAAATTGATGAAAAGTTTGATTTTGATAATGAAGAAATTGTTGTTAACTTCATTAAAGAACATAAAAAGAATATTAGCAAAAAATATTATGATTATTTAGTAGAAATAAAAAGTAAAATTACATTTGATATTACTTATGATCTTTTAACAAAATCAGAACAAGAACAATTAAATACTTTGATGGCTTTATTGGATGCTGATGAATATAAAATTATAACAGAATATTTAAAAGATAAAGAAAGTTTTGATTTTAATAGTTTCAAAAATTATTTGAATGATTTAATTCAAGAAAACGATCCTTATATTTATATTAAAGTATCTAAGAAAAATGAAAATTATAATCATTTAGATAAAAATATTAAAACTATTTATGATCCAAATATTTTTAAGGGGATAGTTATTATTTATCAAAATAAGTTATATGATTTTGGCTTGAATTAGAAAGAGGTGCTAGTGTGAATAATTATATTGAAGATGCTGTGGATGAAAAATTAGAAAAAATTAAAAATCAAGATAATATTTACGAAGTTGGACAAGTTACTCGTGTTGGAGAATATATATTAGAAGTATCTGGTTTAGATAATGTGGCCTTTTTCGAAAAAGTCAATATTGCTAATAAAGCAGTTGGATATGTAAATAATATTTTGAAAAATTCAGTTATTGTTGCAGTATTAAAAGAAGAAGAGCCAATTAAAGTTGGTGATCAAGTTTTTTCTACTAACGAAGAATATAAATTTGATTTTTCAGTTAATTCTTTAGGAAGAATTATTGATATTTTTGGGGAAGATAAAATTAGTGGAAAAAAATTTGAAGATTTAATTAATTTGAAAATTGAAAATAAAAATACTCCTATTATGGATAGAACTAAAGTTGAAAGACCTTTACTTACGGGTATTGCAGGTATTGATTTAATATATCCAATAGGTAAAGGGCAAAGACAACTGATTATTGGTGATAAAAAAACAGGTAAAACTCAAATTTGTTTAGACACTATTGTTAATCAAGCAGACCAAGGAGTTGTTTGTATATATGTAGCAATTGGCAAAACTAAAAAAGAAGTAAAAGAAATTTATTTTGAACTTTTAAAAAGAGGAGCTATGAAATATACTATTATTTTAGCAACCTTTAACGATGAAAGACCTACAGTATTATCTCTTACTCCTTATGTCGGTTTATCAATTGCAGAAGCTTTCATGAAGCTTAATTATGATGTTTTAGTTGTTTTAGATGATTTAAAAAGACATGCTGAAGCTTATCGTGAAATCAGTATTGTATCTGGCAAAAATCCTGGACGTGATGCATATCCTGCAGATATTTTCTATACACATTCACGTTTATTAGAAAAAGGATGTCAACATAAATCAGGAGCATCTATTACGATTTTACCGGTTATGGAAACCAGTGGAGGAGATATTACTGACTATATTTCTACTAACATCATTTCTATTACTGATGGGCAAATAGTTTTATCTGATAAAAACTACCAAAAAGGTATTAAACCAGCTATAGATTATGGTCTTTCTGTATCACGTTTGGGTGGAGCTGTACAAGATAAAAGAATGAAACAGTTAGGAGCTAAAACTCGTCAAAAGCTTCTTAGTTATTTAGAAACAAAAGATGTGTATGAACTTGCTAATACTGATGAAATGAGTAGTGAATTACAACAAAAAATGTTGGGTGGAAAAAGAATAGTGGATAGTTTAATTCAATATAAATATAGTCCACTATCTGTTGAAGAAATTTTAGAAAAGTTTAATTTTGTTAATGAGGATAATGAATAAGTGAGTGTAAAAAATGTCGTTAAAGTCATGAATTTCCATTCACTTTTAAGGGTTGATAAATCCCGTCGTTTGGCAGAACAATATTTTGATACTGAAAGAGAATTAACTAAAATGATTAATGGTATTGTTTATAACCGTAATCTTGTTTTAGATAAAAAGACTTTAGTTCCTAATCCCAAAAAACCTAAATTAAATATATATATTGGAAATGACTATGGATTTTGTGGAAATTTTAACTCCGCAATTACTGAAAGTTTAAAAAAAGATCAAGATAATTTTAAAATTATTATTGGTAAAAAGATTTTATATCGTGATGACAAAACTATTTTAGCAATTAATAAAGAAGATTTTAAAGATAATTTACCTAAAATAGAACAAATTATTTATGATGCTATTAGAAATATGAGTTATAGTGAAATAAATGTTATCTATAACCATTATTATAGTGTTAATAATTTAAGTTTTGTTAAAGCTTGTTTATTTCCAGTAGAATTTAAAGAAGAAGAAAATAATAATTATACTGAAGATTTTGTTATAGAAACAGATATAAATGAGATGTTAGTTAATTTAGTAAGTTTATATATATGTTATGAAATAAGAATTAGAGAAGCAAATAGTAATGCTAGTGAAAATGTTATGCGAGAAGGTGTTACTAGAGAATCTTTAAAAAAGATTGATGAGATAGAAACAGAAACAAAAAGAGTTGTTCGTAAACAAAACAAATATCATACTTTTAAAAAGAATATAGAGAATTATCAAAGGAGGAATTTTAGTGGTAATAGGTAGAATAATTTCCATTTCAGAATTAAATGTTCAAATTTTACTGTTTGAAAAAAGTGTTAAGATTGGGGATATTTTAGTTGCTGAATATAAAAATCAAGAATATAAGTTTGAAGTAATAGAATTAAAAGATAATATTGCTACTACTATACCTTTTGAAAGTGTTAATGGTCTTAAAAAAGGCATTGATGTTTGTGAAGTTTATGGTGGATTACAAATTGAATATTCTGATAATATTTTAGGTAAAGTGTTTAATTCTTATGGAGATTT
This sequence comes from Bacillota bacterium, assembly GCA_015059285.1. GTDB lineage: Bacteria > Bacillota_I > Bacilli_A > RF39 > UBA660 > SIG208. The sequence goes on from SVAS01000002.1 coordinate 169,292, forward strand.
ATTAGATAACAATAAAATTACTAATTCAGTTAAACGTAATGTATATGAAGGAAATATTGAGCTTAAAGATATTAATGTAAACGGGGAAGTATTATGGACTGGTATAAAAGTAATTGACTTTTTTGCCCCTTTACAAAAAGGATTTAAAATAGGTCTTTTAGGTGGAGCTGGAGTAGGAAAAACAGTTATTATAAAAGAATTGATTAATAATGTTCATAAAAGATTAGGATCTAATTCTGTATTTGTTGGAGTTGGGGAACGTTCTAGAGAAGGTAAAGAACTATATGATGAAATGGTAAGTGCTAATTTATTAGATAAAATAGCTATTGTTTTTGGACAAATGGGTGAAAATTCAACTGCTCGTTCTAAAGCTATATATAGTGGCCTTACTTTAGCGGAATATCTTCGTGATGAAAAGAATCAAGATGTTTTAATGTTTGTTGATAATATGTATCGTTTTGTTCAAGCTAAAGCTGAAATTTCAGCAGAACTCAAAAGAATGCCTGTAGAAAATGGTTATCCTTCTACGATGATTTCAGATATTAGTAATGTAGAAGAGAGAATTAATTCTAAAGAGAATGGTTCAATAACATCATTTCAAGCTATTTATGTACCAGCGGATGATATAACTGATGAAGCGGTTATGGCTATAAGTTCACATTTGGATGGACAAGTAGTACTAGATAGAAAAGTAGCTGAAAAAGGAATTTATCCTGCTGTAAATGTTTTTAAAACAAAAAGTAAGATGATTGATGTTGAAAAAATAGGTGAAAGACAATACAAATTAGTAGAGGAAGTACTAAGATATTTAACTCGTTATGAAGAGTTAGAAGAAATTATCGCCGTACTTGGAATTGAAGAATTATCAAATGAAGATAAGAATATCTTTTATCGTTCAAGAAAACTTAGAAATTATTTTACACAACCAATGTTTGTAGCTGAAGATTATACTAATATTCCTGGTGTTTTCGTGCCTATTGAGGATGTTTTAATAGATGTAGAAAATATTTTATCAGGAACTTATGATGAAATAGATGAATCAAAATTCTTGTATATAGGAAAATATCATGAATAAAACAATCACAGTAAAAATATTTACTATTTCTAAAGGCCTTGAAGTAAAAGATGATATTAAAATAATTAGAATTAAAAGTAAAGATTATAATTTACTTATTATGGAAGACTACTTACCAATTGTAGGCAAGATTGAAGGAAATATTGATTTTGAATCAGAAAATGATTCTTTAAAACTAGAAAACGTTAAAGGTTATTATATGCATTCTAACAATGTATTTAACTTTATACTAAAAGAGGATTAATGAAACAATTATTATACTATATTTTAAATTTCTTTGATTTTATATTAGTATTTACTCTAGTTGTCTTAATTATAGAAGTAGTCTTTGAAATATTGATAAAAAAATTTGAATTTAAGGAAGAAAAAATAGGTTTTTATGGAATATTTATGCAATTAGATACAAGAGGTGTAGTTGCTCTTTCTGCAGCTACTATAAAATATGTTTTTATTCTATGGAGTTTATTAAGTGGTAATGAAATTACTATTGCTCATTTTATCTTTTTGCTAATTATTTCATCTATATATAACTTAAGTTTATTAAATATGAAAGGCTTATTTTTAGATACAATTAATAGTGTAGTTATATATTTTTATTTTCTATGCTGTAATTTGCTTAATAATTATTTAATTGAAGTTAGATCAGAATGGTACATTGTATTAATATTGGTTTTATCAGTAATCTTTGTAGCTATTTATTCATCATATTTTATTTTAAAAAATATTAATGATGTTGTAGGTAAAAATAAGTATGTAAGGAGAGTTAAAAATGAAACAGTTCTTAAAAAGCTCTAAATTTAAAACAGGTTTGTCTTATTTGGCAATCATACTTTTAGAAATTATTATTGTTGTTTTATTAACATTTAAAGATAATTTAGATAAAGTTGAGTTCAAAGATTATAGTTTTTATCAATATTTATCAGGTAGGCGTTTTGATTATGAAGGAACTTTAAAATTATCAGTAGATGGTGATATTACTGAATTAAAGCTAAAAGATAAAAATATTACACTTGATTCTACACCAATTTACTATAAAGATTATAAAAAAGTTTTATTTCCTAAAAATATGTCTGTTGTTTTTCCTTTGACTAGTGGAATTCAGTATAAAGTAAATTATTTTTCAACTATTGAACAAACAGAAGAACTAATTATAACAGATAGAAGTTATAGTCGTGAAATTAATAATAGTTTTTTATATGACGGAGAAGATTTATATTTTTTCATAAACGAAACAACACTTATGATTGGTGAACAAGAATATAAATTAAAACCACTTTCTTATGTGGTTGCTAAATACAATAATAAAGTAGAAATATATGATTATGAATTAGATGAATATATTACTTTTGATGCTAAAGGTGTTAGTGTACAGGCTTTAGGTAATAGTTATAAAATAAATTTATTTAATGACTCTATAGAATATGGTCTAACATCAAAGTTATTAGTTAAAAAATTAGATTTTTTAAAAAATCTAGAATAGAGGAGGTATAGGTATGAAAAGGATAATTGCTATTATATCAATTTTAGCTTTCCTAATTATTTACTCAATTGCATCTCAAGTAACTGAATTATCAGTTATTGAGTATGATGGTTATGCAGTTGAAAATAATAATATTGTTCAGAACTTAATTAGCGAAAATATTACCATTAGCGAAGCTAGAATAAAGTCAGTTAAATTTTCTGCCTATGACACTGTATATAAACAATATAATAATATTTATATTGGTGAAGAAGAAAAAATAAAAATAAATGAAACCATTCCACTTTACGTAAACAACAATTTGACAATTATAAATATGTCAGATAATACAACTTTAATAGATGAAACATTTGAACATTATGAAGGTTATAATAATTTCTTATTATCAGAAGGAATTCTTTATAATCGTGGTGATAATGAAAGAGCAGACTATAATGATTATTACTTTTTAGTATTATCTAGTGGTATGCATGTTAATTCTCAAATTATAACTTTAAAAACATCTATTAGAGAAATTGAAATACCGCTTAATAGTATTATCAATTTTGAAGAAGATAAAGTTAAATACTATGTGTTAGAAAATGATACATTTGTTTATTATAGGGCAGATGATATTGATGATAATACAACAGTTAAAATTAAAGATAAAGAATATAATTATATTGATTTATTAAAGAATTTAAACATTTATGAGGAAGAACTTCCAGAAGCTTATGATCCTACTATTGATAATTCGGAAAATTTAGAAGAAAATCAAGGTTCTGGTAATAATCAAGTAATATATCAAAAACCTACAGTAGAATGCGATACATTAGTTGGTAATGTTTATTCTGCCGCAACTAATTTACGTATATTAGATCCTGCTGGTAGAATAAAAAAGGCTGTAACTTTTGAAGTTTTAAAAGATGGCAACTTATTTTTGAGAAAATCTTTTATAAATTTTGGAACAATTGAAATTAATGGTTTAGAGCCAAATACTACTTATAAGGTAGTTGGATATTTCACTTATAGAAATGAACTTGGTAATTTGGTAGAAAGTACTTTTTATGAAGAAAAATTAACTACAAAATCAAAAGATACTCTTCCTGAATATGAATTTAGATTTAATAATGGAAGTGTATATGCTAAAAAAATAGAAATAGCTAATTTTAAGATGATTAGTGAAATTAATTCTGAACTTATTAAAGGTACAAAAAGAATTGCAATTAAGATAGGTGATGATGAATATAATCTTTCTAATAACGAAATGACATCTTTATTTAAAGGTGAAGAAATTTTATATGAAACGCCAGAAACATTAAAAAGTAATTCAAATATAGAATATGAAATTGTAGTTTATGATTTGTTTGGACAAGAATTAAAAATTTTAAATAATAAAGGTTTTACAAAAACATCTAAAATTCCACCAACTGCTTCTATTACCTCATTAGAAAAGACTGTTAATAGTGTAGAAGTCGAAATTAAATTAAATAATGAAGATGAAGTTAATATTTCAAACTATAGATATATTATAGAAGAACCTTCTGGAGTTATTGTTGAACAAGGTAATATCGAAGAAGAAATTTTTAATTTAACTGGTCTTAGTCAAGATCAAAAATATTTAGTGTATGTATATGGAGACTATGATCTTAACGATGGTAATGGTAGTATGAAAAATCAACTTATAGCTTCAGGGCCGGTTTATACAGAACCATTAAATAAATTGGGTTATATTAGAATGGATGTCCAAAATTCTGAAGTTTCGGAAGATAGTGTAACTTTAAAGATGAAAATAAATAAAGATACTACTCATAAAACTCTTGTTGATTTGCTTGAAAAAATGAATATAACTTTAACAAGTGAAAATGAAGAACTTTATTTTACTTTAACGGATGAACAAATAGAAAAGATAAAAAATGGTGAAGAAATTGAATTTGTTGCTAATAATCTAACTAGTGCAACAGAATATAATATAGCTTTAACAAGTATTGTTAGACAAGGAACAAAAACTTATGCGATACAGACTTTGTCAGCAATTACTAGTTTTAAAACGTTAAAAAAAGAGGCTATTGTTCTGATAAAAAATGCTTTTACTACTGAAAATTTAATAGATTTTGATGTTAAAATAGAAGATATTGATGGTACTATTGAATCTGATCGTGTTATTTTAGAAGTCAGAAATGCTAAAAATCAAATTCTCAATTCAATCTATTTAAATATTAACGATGATTATAAGCGTTTAACCTTTGATAAATTAGAACCATATCAAAAATATACCTTTGTTTATATTGCTGAAGAATATAATTTAGGAGAAAAGAACGCTACTTTTGAGCAAAATAAGGAATTATATAAACATACTATTGTTACCGAAGAGGGTATTAGTGGTAATATAGGTTTAACGACTTTATTAAAAGAACAAGGCGGTAAAAATCTCTTTGATATTAATAATTTACAAAATTGGAAGGGAAATGGTCAAAGCAGTGGTAGTAAGACTTATAGCTTTACTAATAATACTGTAATTTTAACCGGTAAAAATGGTTGGTATAATTATTCTTATTATTTACCTGAGTACAAATCTAAACAAATTACAGTTTCATTTAAAGCAAGATATAGAAATAATGAAGATAATAATAAAGCAGCTGCATATTTATCTAATAGTGATAGCAGCACGAAAACATATCAATTATCTAATCTTTCAAATGAATATAAAGAATATAGTTATACATTAACTTTAAATTCAAAAGGATACATAGGATTTTTAATATATGAAACATCTGGTAAAGGATTAAGTACTACTATAGAGATTAAAGATTTACAAATAGAAGTAGGAAATAAAGCAACTTCATATGAAGAATTTAAAAAGACCGATACTTATTTGGGAAATACTTTAGTTAGTTTAAATGATAGTCGCGATGAAATTCCTACAGATGATTATTATGTGAAAGTTTATAAAGAAGATGTTTTAACTAATACATACAAGTATTCTATGGAAAATAATAATATTAATCATGAACATAGTTATACTTTTTTAGAAAATAGTAATTACAGGCTTGATTTAGTTGTAAAAATAAAAGAAAGAGAATATGTGATTGCGACAACTGGTTTTACAACTGAAAAAGAAATCAGATCTATTAAGACAACTACTGATTTTTTCAATATGCATAGTAATGGTAAATATGTTGTTTTAAATGATCTAGATTTCCGTAGTAAAAATCAATATTATGGAACTTTTTCTGGAGAAATAGATTTTCAAGGACATACTGTATATGTGAATAAAACAGGACGTCCTGCATATTTAATTAATACAATTAATACAACAGGTGTTATTAAAAATTTAGATCTTAAAGTTTCATTAGATAACAAAACTGAAATTAGTAGTTTTTATGGTCTAGCTTATTATAATCATGGATTAGTAGAAAATATTATGGTCACATTAACTTCTTCTACTGATGTTCCAAACACTAATGTAAGTTTAATTGTTCGTGATAATTATGGTTCAATTGAAAATTTTGTTGTAAATAGCGAAGCGGTTTTACATGGTATAAAAGAACTATCATATATGGCTGTTTATAATTATGGAACTATAAAGAATGGGTATTTATATGGTGAAGGAATAGATGCTAGCTATTCTAATCCAACAACAGGAAATAAAAGAGTAGGTGCTGTAGCAGGTTATACATCTCAATCTTCTATTATTGAAAATATTTACTCTTTAGTAGAAGTAAATGCAACTTTAGAAACAGCTTATGATAAGCAAGTTGGTAACTTGGTTGGAGAAAATGCTAGAGGAATTATTAGAAATTCTTATTCAGTTGGAACTGGAACTGGTAGAGAAAAAACAAAAGATCCAAATGTTGGTTTAGCCTCTACAATTAATGCTAATAATTTGTATTATGTTTCAGATGAAATTTATAATTCTAATTACAGCGTTAAAGTTTCTAAACTAGCACTACGTGACAGTCGTTTCCAAATAAATGTTATAAACAAAGATGAAAAATTTAATATTGAAGAAAATTTAGAAAAAGGGTATTATCCACAAATTATATGGCCTGATTGTATGCCAATTCAAGCATCACAACCATTACCAGTTGTAACAGATGCAGATTTAGTTGATATTACCTCTTTAGAAGTGTTAGAAACAAATGGTGATACAGCTAAAGTGATATTCAATATTAACAATCCATCGGCTGAAAGAATAGCAAAGATAGATGTTAAAAATGTAACTACTAGAATAATTTCTCAAACAGATTCCAAGGGAAAAACCCAAGTGGTTGCTGAAATAACAAATCCGATAGAATGCGTTTCAAAATATTATGTTAAAAAAATTGTTTCGGTAGGTGAATTCAATATTTCTACTGAAAGAACTTACCAAGATAACGAAAGAGTTTTATTATTTGATTTATATCGTCGTATTTATACAATTGATGATTTTATTTCAATAAAACAAAATCCAAAAGAAAATTATATTTTAGAAAGTGACTTAGATTTTAGTGGTAGGTCTGATTATTTAATTTCTTCTTTTTCTGGAAAGTTAAATGGAAACAATCATACAATAAGTAATATTGCAATAAACAGTGGTAATGGTCTAATTACAACTTTATCTGGTACTATTATGAATTTACATGTGGATAATTATCTCAAAAAAAGTAATACTACATATGGTGGATTAGTATACCAAGCTAATGCTAATTCTGTTATTGATAATGTTCATATGACTAATGTAGATGTCAAGGCAACTAAAAGATTAGGGGCTTTAGTTGGTTATGGTAATGGTGTTATGATTAGGAATTCATCTGTTAGCGGATTTACTCATGTTACCGAAAGCGATACAGTAGAAGACCTTTATGTAGGAGCACTTGCTGGTTACTTAGAAAATTCCTATGTTGAAAATAGTTATGCACAAGATATTAAAATTGATGTTTCAAAAGCTAGAACTACTTATGGAGTAGGAGGTTTAGTTGGTAGATTAGCTAGTGGAACTATTAAAAATGTATATGCTATCGGTTCTATTAATACTAGCTCATCACATACAGGTGGAATAGTTGGATATAATGCAGGACGTATTTCAAATGTTTATTCCAATGTGGAAATCACTAGTGCACTAGATTATATTGGTGGAATAGTAGGAAGAACAGACAATTCTTACATATCAAATACTTTAGTACTTGGAAATATATATAGTTCATATATAACATCTTACTTACATCGTACAGCTGGTAATTCATCTGTAAATAGAGTAAATTATGTTTGGGATAAACAACTAATTAATGGTTTTGAAACAGAAAATTTAACTGGCGAATATTTTATTTCTATTAATGATTTAATGAATGCTACTATTTTTGAAAACACAATAGGTTTAGGGGAATATTTTGACTATTCTAATGTAGATCAAGGTTATTTACCAAAATTAAAAGGAACTGATGAACAACTTTTACCAAATCAAAAAAATAACATTTTAAAAGAAGATGTGAGTTTAAAAATTAAAGAAATAGTTGTTAATAAAAGAGTAGATAATGCTACCGTTAATCTTACTATTCATAATCCAAGTGGTGTTATAATCAAATCCGTTGAATTTGACTACTTAGATGTAACGAATGTTAATAAAAATGGTAACATAGATGGTGAAACAATTTACGAAGTTGAAGTAAAACCAAATCGCTATTATGATACTTATAAAGTTAGTAAAATTATATATGAAGAAAATGGTATAGAAAAAACTATCAATAAATCAAATCGTATAAAGATGCAATTTTATAAAGAAATTAAGGGGTTTGATGATTGGCAAAAAATCCCTTCAGATACAGCCGAAAATTATCGTTTGACAGGAGATGTTGATTTTAAAGATAAAGTTAATATCAATACTAATGTTAGTATTGGTCGTTTAGAAGGAGTAGATGAAGGATATACGTTAAGAAACCTTGATTTAAAGGTAAATGGTTCTAATCAATCTTTAATAAGTGAACTAACAGTAAGTTTAAAGAATGTTAATTTTGATAATATTAAAATTATAAATAGCACCACTTCTGCGGTTAACTATAATAATATAATTAGACTTAGTTATGCAGATATTGATGATGTAAGTTTTTCAAACATTACTTTAGAAGCAAAAACAATGGGGTATGTAGGCATCATTGGTAATCAACGTGGTTACAACGTTAAAAATATAACTTTGGATAATATTTTTGTTACTGGTAAAGATTTTTCTAGCGGATTAATTTCTAGATTATACAATATTAGTACTAATATAAGAAACATTAAAATTAATAAGAATAATATTGATGATAACGCAGTTAATATTACTGGAGCAAATTATGTGGGTGCTGTTATTGGACATAAAGATTATTCAGGAACTACTCATATATATGAAGTCGATGCTACAAATGTTCATGTAACTGGTTCTTCTTATGTAGGAGGATTATTTGGTTATGGCGGAGGTATTGATATAAGCATTTTTGATTCTACAGTAACAGGAACAGGTAATTATGTAGGTGGTATTGGAGGCAATTCTTATACTTATACTTCATCAAATAATATAGCTAATAATGTGACTGTTACAGGAAAAGGCCAATATATCGGTGGTCTTTATGGTAGTTCTTATGTTGTAAATGATTCTTTTGTTATAGATTCTGATGTCAAATCTAACACAACTAATCAAGAGACTAGTGTTTATATAGGAGGAGTTATTGGTACAAGCGGTTATACATTTAATCGTGTAGGGGTTATTCGTTCTAACATCATTAGTAACGGTAATTATGCCGGAGGAATAATAGGAAGAAATAGCGGAGTGGTTACAGATTGTTATGTAACAGATACAACTATTTCTGCGCCTAACTATGCCGGTGGAATTTCAGGATATACAAATTCTGGTTCTGTAGTAGATAGTTATGTTAATGCTCGGATAACAGTTACAAATTTAGGTGCTGGAGGAATTTCTGGTTATGTTTATAATACAGGTACAACAAACTCTATTCAAGTTTCTAAAATAGTAAGATCTAATGTATTTAATTCTACAATCACTGCATATACAAATGCTGGAGGCCTAATTGGATATGCCACAGCAGATTTATATAAAAATATAGCAGAAAATATATATCATTTTCGTAATGATTTTGTAGTGGCAGATATTTATACTACTAACCCAAATGGAAATGCTACAATGGCGGTTGGTAACAACATTCAATATACACAAAGTGTTAATAATTTAAAAGTTTATAATAATTCTACTATTAATAATATTGCTATTGTTGAGATAGAAGTCAATGGCTTAAAAGAAAATAATTTAGTTACGGCAGCAGATTTAGCGCTTAAATCAACGTATACAAATTTAAATTTTGATACAAAAAATTGGAACTTTAGTAAATTAGAGTTAGGTTATTACCCATTTGTTAGAAATGGAAGTTCTGTAGATGTACCAAATCAAATAGAAATACCATTACCAGTTGCCACTTTTGCTAGACGACTTCTTTCTATGACCCATGATTTACCAACTTTTGAAGTTTATGCTTCAGATATTGATAAAATTAATATTGAATTTAATAAAGTTGATTCAAATTCTACTTTCATATATAAAAGTAATAATACTACATCAGATGAAATTAGTATTAATAATAGAACTTATACTTTAACATATGACTATGAACATCCTATTGAAATAACTATTACAAATGGTATTAATACTTCTAAAAAGACAATAAAAGTAGAAGATGTTAGAAGAAAAGTTTCTACGTATAAAAATAATTACTACTATATTAAAAACAATATTTTAAATTCTAATATAGATCTTTTAGATAACAAATTTATTCATGTATTTGAAAAATATGGTTTAGATGAATTTGGTAATATTTATGATTTAGAAACTAGTCAAGTACTCAGAGTAGTTGAGCCAATTCAAATTATAGAAGCAAAACCGTTATACGAATTTAATTATAATGATTATAAAATCAAAACATTTAATAATTATTCGGTTATAATGGGTGAAGAAGAAGTAACTAATGATCTTGTGTTGTTAGTTAAAAATAATAATTTATTTACTATAGATGGTAATTTAAATTCTATTCATTTAAATACTATAGTTGATTGTCATAACGATAAAGAAATTCAAACAATTCTTGATACGGATGGAAGCCTTTATAATTTACAAGATAAGATAAAAGTTCCAGATAATTTTAAAAACACAGATATTAAAGCTGTTTCTAATAATGTTAATAGTACTAACAATATAGTTTTAATTGAATACAATAATGGAAGTGTTATTGGTTTTAATTATTTAACAGGTGAGGTTGTTTTTGAGGATAAAGCTGAGACTGATGTTTCATTATTCTCATACTTGAGGTCTAATTTTAGTTTATTTAGAGGATTAAATCAAAATGATGAAGTTTATAATTCTTATCAAGAAAGTTTAGATTTAGAACAAAAATTAATTGAAAAACCTATAGAAACATTAATTAATAATATAACTAATAATGGAAATACCAATAAAACTTATACAACTAAATATGATGCTATACAAAATAGACATTTGGTGTATAAAGAGGAAGATGTATTAACTAAGAATCAAGATGAAATTAAATCCCAAACAACTATTATAGATAGTAACGCTAAATTGATTGATTTCTATTTTGGTTCTGTAAAAAGCGATAAATATTTAAATAAGGGTAATAACTTAAAAATATTTATTGTAATTGGAATAGGAATTATTATTAGTTTAATTTTGTGGGTAGTAAATATTAAATTTATTCAACCAAGAAGAAAAGAAAGCTAATTTCTTTTCTTTTTTTTGTATAATTTACAAAAAGCATCATAAAATTTAATAGCTAATAATTGCTTAATAATATTAATTATGTTAAAATGTATATAGAATGGTATGGTGATAAAATGCAAGAAAGAAAAATTCCTTTAAAAAATTATTTTATATTATTATTAATATCATTGGGTACTATTTTTTTAGTTTTTTATTTAGCATCTTGGTTTAATACATCTAAAGAATACTATAAAAACAATTCTATTTTATCAGAATTTTTACCAGAGTTAAAAAGTGAAGAATTAAGCAGTTATTTGATTGATAATCCAGAAATAGTAATTTATTATGCATCTGCTAAAGACGAGTCTATTAAGACTTTTGAAAAAGATTTTAAAAAAATGATTGAAAATTACGAAATAAAAGATGATCTTGTATATATTGACGCAAGTAAAGAAGAGAATGTTAATTTTGTTTTAGAACTTAATAAATTTTCAGATAAAAAAAGAGATGATATCGTTATTCCTAATTTAATTTATATTAAAGAAGGGAAAGTAAATAAAGTTTTACATACAAGTGCAGCTAAAATGAATAAACGTGATGTTAGAAATTTTTTAATTAAGTGTGGAGTTATAACAAATGATTAATATAGTTTTATTTGAACCTGAGATACCACAAAATACTGGAAATATCATGAGAACTTGTGCTGGAACAGGTGCTAAGTTGCATTTAATTAAGCCCCTTGGATTTAATTTAGATGAAAAAAGTATTAAAAGAAGTGGTGCCAATTATATTGAACATTGCGATTATGAACTTTATGAAAATATTGAGGATTTTTTTAATAAAAATGAGGGTACATATTATTTTTTAACTAGATATGGAACCAAACCACACACTTTTTTTGATTATAGTGATAAAGAAGAAAATATATATTTAATATTTGGTAAAGAAAGTACAGGTATTCCAAAAGAAATATTGAAACCTCATCTAGATAATTGTATGCGTATACCAATAAATACTAATATTAGGGCTCTTAATTTATCTAACTCTGTAGCAATTATGTTATATGAAGTTTTAAGACAACAAGATTATCCTAATTTACTATATTATGATGAGTTTAAAGGAAAAAATTATTTGAGTGATTAAAAAAGGTTGCTAAATTATGATTTTAGTGTTAATATTATTATAAGAATAAGGAGGAGTTTTATGGAATTTTTTGTAGAAAACTGGATCTGGTTTTTAGTAGCTGGTGTTGTAATTTTAATGACGTTAATCGGTTATATTGCAGAAAAAACAGATTTTGGACGTAAAGATATTCCTAAAAAAGAAAAGGTAAAAAAAGTAAAAGAAGAAGTTATAGAAAATGATGAACTTGAAGAAGTTCAAGTTAAACCAGAAGTTCAAATCTCTTTAGCTACAGATTCTATTTTAGAAGATAGCGATGTATCTTTTGAAGAAAAAATAGAAGAACCTTCAGTAGATGATTATAAAATAGAAGAAGTTCCAGAAGAATTAAAAGTGCCTTTTGGTGATGTATCTTTTGAAGAAAAAATAGAAGGTACTTCTGAAGATATGGATACACAATTTGAAGGTTTGACATTTGATGAGCCAATTGAGAGTATGACAGATGTTTTAGAAGAAAATAATAATTCAGAATCATTTGTATCAGAAGTTGTAAGTGAAGAGCCAGTAGAAGAATTAAGTTTTGAGAAAGTTTCAGAACCAGAAATTGAATTACCAGATTTAGATTCTATTGTATCTGAAGAAGTTTCTGATGATGATGACGATGATGATGATGTTTGGAAATTTTAAGCCCATTTTAATGGGTTTTTTACTGCTTAAAAAATTTTAGAAAATAAAATTCAAAAAAGTTATATATTTATGGTATAATTTATTATAGAAGATTTAGTAAGGACGTGAGGAAATGACCTTTGATGGAATAATAGATTTATTTAGAAAACTAGTAGACGTATTATTAGTTTGGATGGTTTTGTATTATATTTTAAAAAGTTTAAGAAAAAACGTAAAAATGGTATTACTATTTAAAGGGATACTGTTTATATTAGCCCTTAAATTGGTTGGCTATTTCTTTAATTTAGTTACAATTAATTTCTTAATTGACTATGTTATTGAATGGGGGCCTTTAGCGCTAATAATTATATTTCAACCAGAAATACGTAATGTGCTAGAGCAACTTGGTCGTAGTCAATTACTCGGGCGACATAAAGTTTTAACTGTTGATGAACGTGAAAAAGTTGTTTATGAAATTGTAAATGCTGTAGAGTATTTAAAAAGAATGCGTATTGGAGCTTTAATTGTTTTAGAGCGCGATAATAGTTTAAATGATTATATTGAAAAATCAAAGAAAATTTATGGAGATATTTCCAGCGATTTATTAATTTCTATTTTCTTCCCTAACAATCCACTTCACGATGGTGGTGTTATCATTCAAGGAGATAAAATAACAAGTGCTGGTGCTGTATTTCCAACGAGTGATAATTTAAGAATTAGTAAACGTCTTGGAACAAGACATAGAGCTGCTCTAGGTATTTCAGAAGAAACAGATTGTATATCTTTAATTGTTTCAGAAGAAACAGGACGTTTATCAATTGCTATTGATGGTGAATTAAATTATAATCTAACGTTAGATGAATTCAAATTAATGATATTAGAAGAGTTACGTCCTAAGAAGGAAGTAATTGTTGAAGAAGATGAGGAGGAAGTGACTGAAGATGAAAGTATTGAAAGCAATTAGAAACTTTTTCCGAAATTTGTGGAAAATTATTGATCGCAAAATAATTGTTCCAGTAACTAAATTAGTATTAAAAATCACAAGTAATTTTAATACTTCTGGCAAAAAATTTGAAAATTGGTTATCAAAAAGTAATACACTATTATTTGTATCTCTTTTCTTAGCAGTTTCGGTATTTATTGTTATTGATAGGAAAATTATTACTTTTTCAAAAAGTTCAGCGGAAGTTCTTCGTTCTCAACCAGTAACTGCTATATATAATGAGGAAGCTTATGTAGTTGTTGGACTTCCAGAAACAGTGGATATTACTTTGATTGGTGATAAAACAGATTTATTTATAGCTAAACAATCACCTTCTTATGATATTCGCATTGATTTAACTGGTTTAAAACCGGGACAACATAAAGTAAATATTAAATATAATCAAGCTACTACCAACCTAGAATATATGGTTAATCCTTCAGTAGCAACTGTAACAATTTATGATAAAGTTTCTGAAACAAGAAGTTTATCAGTAGATGTTTTAAATCAAGATAAATTAGATTCTAAATTAGTGATAGACGATGTAAAAATTGATAGTGATAAGGTTATTATTAAAGGAGCTGAACACCAATTAAAACAAGTAGCAACTGTAAAAGCTTTAGTTGATATTAACAATTTAGTAAATCCAGAAGTTGGAACAACAACGCTTAAAGATATTCCTCTTCGTGCTTATGACGAAAAAGGTAATGTAGTGGATGTTGAAATTGTACCAACAACAATAAGTGCCGATATTGTGATTTCTTCTCCAAGCAAAGAAATTCCAATTAAAGTTATTCCTAAGGGAGATGTTGCTTTTGGTAAGGCTATTAGTACAATAGATATAAGCTCTAATAAAGTAACTGTTTATGGTTCACAAGCTGTTTTGGATGAACTTAATTATTTACCACTTGAGATAGATGTTAGTGGATTGAAAACAAATAGTCAAACAAAAATGGATTTAGTTAAGCCTGTTGGAATTAAATCTATGTCTATCAATAATGTAACAGTTTCAATCTCATTAGATACTGTTACTGAAAAAGATATTGAACATGTTAAAGTTATTTCTCGTAATTTAGGTGATGGTTACAGTGTTTCTGCTGTTTCAGCAAGTGATGGTGCAGTAACAGTCAACTTAAAAGGTGTATCATCAGTACTTAAAGATATTACTGCCGATGATATCGTAGCCTATGTTGATTTGAAAGGATTAAAAGAAGGGACACATGAAGTTGATGTAGTAATTGAAACAACAGATAATAGAGTACAGTATTTATCTAAAACCAAAAAAGTTAATGTAAGAATTGTGAAAAAATAATTTATAAAAACAGCCGGAATTATCCGACTGTTTTTTAGTGTTCAATATGATTGAATAAAATACCAATATTAATTAAACCTGTTATACCAACTAAAGTATAGACAATTCTTGATAACATACTAGCTTCACCAAATAAAAAAGCTACTAAGTCAAAATCAAGAAGTCCAATTAAACCCCAGTTAACAGCTCCAATTATTGTTACCACTAAAGCTATCTTTTGAAGTGTTTCCATATTTTTTGCTCCTTTCATATTCTCTTTACTATTTTTAACCAAAAATAAAATATTATTCATTCATATTTTATTTATTTTATCCATATAATTAAATGAATAAAAAAGAGGAGTGAAAAAAATGAAAAAGTATTTATTATGTATTGCTGCTATAATTAGTGTTTTTATGGTTGGATGTGGTAAAAAAGGTGAAAATGACATTTTAAAGCAAATAACAAAAAAAATAGAAAATTCAAAATCTTATCATTTAACTGGAACATTAGAAATGATTAATAATGAAAATAGTTATTTGTATGATGTTGATGTAGCATATCAAAAAGAAGATAAATTTCGTGTTAGTTTGAAAAATCAAACTAATAGTCATGAACAAATAATTTTAAAAAATGATGAAGGTGTATATGTCTTAACACACAAAGGTATAACTTTTTTTGAAGATGTGGAGCAAAGCATTTCAATATAAGGGTTTCTATAAATACGTAATATAGAAACTTTTTTTAATTTTTTAAAGTTTGTTTGCAACTTTGCATATTGCACTATATAATAGATGTCTTTTTTTATGCTTGTTAGTATTTATTATGTACAAAAATGGCATATTTAAAAGTATGTATAAATAATAGTATTTTCAAGTGTATTAGGGTATTTTACAACTTTGCTTTTCTTATACGGGTAAAGGTATTTAGAGCAAGTCAAAAAAGTCAGTTGTCTTATAAAAATTTAGGACATAAAAAAAGAGTGATTTTATTCTTCAATAAAAAATTCACTCATAGGTACATTTAATTTTTTAGAAATAACATAAATGAACTCTAAACTAAAAGTTTGATAACTATTATTTTCTATATTTGATATAGTACCACTATCATAGCCAATAAGTTCTGCTAGTTGAACTTGAGTAAGTCCTTTTTCTTTTCTAATTCTTCGAATGTTTTTGCCAACTATAACATAGATGTATTTGTTGTCATTCTTCTTTATCTCCATAACATCACCTAGTTTAATTTTAATATTACATTTATTAGATGTACTGCATTTAATATATGTAGTTTAGGCTTTTATATGCTAAAATAGAGATGTAGGAGGTGAAAAATGCTAAAGATTATTTTTCAAGTATTGGCTATTGTAGGAGTTATTATTATATCTATTCTTGCATTTACTTTACCTAGTGACCCATATGAAATAATACCTGCAATGAGTGTGATGAGTTTTGATAAGCCATTGTGGGCTTGTTATATGTTTGGTGGCTCATTTCTATATTTATTAGTGTTATTAGGTATATATGATATAGTAAATAAAAAAATAGCATAACGGCAATTATACTATTTTGTATTGTCGATGTCATCAAATAGTTGTCTAATATCAATATTTAAAACATCGGCTATTCTTCCTATAACTACTAATGTAAAATACTTGTTAGGGTTTGCACTTTCTATTTGTGATATGTAGTGCATACTTACTTCTATTTTATCGGCTAGTTCTTGTTGTGTAAGATTAGCCGATTTTCTATATTTTTTAATGTTTTTTCTAACAATATCATAATAATAGTAGTCATCGTGGAATGAAGTTTTATTCTCCATCTAAACCACCTAATATTATTTTATACAACTATCAGTTAGAATTATATGCACCAGTAGTTCGAATTTGTGTTATAATAGTATTAGGAGGTAGTATGAAACAAAATATATGTAAAAATTGTGGTACAAAATATTCTAACATTCTATTAAAATGTCCAAAATGTAAATGTCATTTAGTAAAAAACAAAGTATTATTGCCTTTAATAATAGGAGCATTAATTTTCTCGTTATTTCTTTTTTTGAATAATAGTGATATATCTAATATAGCGAAAGCACTAATATATTTAACTTGTT
Source organism: Bacillota bacterium (assembly GCA_015059285.1). GTDB lineage: Bacteria > Bacillota_I > Bacilli_A > RF39 > UBA660 > SIG208. Next base: position 186,736 of record SVAS01000002.1, read on the forward strand.
CAATATTAGGGGTAGGAATTATTGTTTTACTAATGAAAGTAATTGATAATTATTATTCTTTTTATTCTACTTTAATTATGGTTTTATTAATAATCATTTCTTCAATATTTTTTATATATTATTTAACTAAACCTAGTGATTATGAAATAAAAAAAGAAAACGAACAAAATGAAATTGAAAGACAACAACGAGAGGCTTGTAGAAATAAATCTAATACTTATTATAAATGTAGTTGGAGTTTTATAGAAAATGATTGTGTATGTAAACAAAGATAAAAGTACTTTGATAAGTGCTTTTTTTGTTTTGTCTAAACTTTTTTTGTAATTTTACTCAAATAAGAAAAGTCGTATGTTATATTGTAGGTGCTTAAGCAAGAAATTTAAATATTTATGAACTTTTTTTGTGAAAAGTCCTAAATATGAAAAACATATGTTATATTGAGTGTGCTTGCAAGGAATTTTCAAATTTTTAAAGAAATTTTGCAAAAATTCTACTATATGAAAAACACGTGATATAGTGTTTATGTCGACAAAGAAAAGGACTAGTCCTAAATTAATTTTTAGGAGGAATGTATGAAAGAAGAATTAAAAAAAGATTATATTAGATATGCAGATGTAGAAACAAAAGAAATAGAATGGTTATGGTTTCCATATCTACCAAAAGGAATGGTGTCTATTGTGCAAGGTGACCCTAAAAGTGGTAAGACCTTTATGTTAATAGATATTATTTCTAGAATAACTAGAGGTGATTATATGCCTTTTAGTGAAGAAATGTTTGAGATGGGTAACGTTGTTTTATTAAATAGTGATGACCCTATCGAATATTCATTAAAAAAACGTTTAGAACTTCAAAATGCAGATACTGAAAAAGTTTTTACAATAGATGAAAATACAAAAAAATTGTATTTCAAAGACTTATCTCGATTAGAAAAACTAATTGAAGAACAAAAACCATTATTAATTGTTATTGACCCTATACAAGCATATATGGGTGATGGTGATAGTAATTCTATGGTACAAGTTAGAAATGCACTAGCACCACTAAAAAGAATAGCAGAACAATACAATGTTTCCATTGTTTTAGTACAACATCTAAAAAAAGGCAATGAAACAAAGGCTATATATAAAGGTGCAGGCTCCATTGATTTTGTGGGGTTTGCAAGGTCAATGATGATGGTCATTAAAGACATTGAAAATGATGAGAGGCTTTTCTTACATAGTACTAGCAATGTAGCAAAAGAGGGACATTGTTTAAGTTATAGAATAACTAATGATGGTTTAGTATGGTTAGAAGATAAAGGAGAAGTTAATGTAAATGAGATGGCTAATCAAGATAGTAATACTAAATTTGAAAATGCCAAGAATTTTATATTAGGGTGTATTGCAAGTAAAGGCAATATTTCTGCAACTGAACTTCAACAATTATGTAATATTGGTGGCTTTAGTGAACGTACCTTTAATGGTGCTAGAAGTTACCTAAACAAAAATAATAAAATTCATTCAATTAAAAAGAATGGCAGAACATATTGGAGTTTAAGTAGTCCGCTAGATGACAATGTGCAAAGTTGCAATGTAGAAAGTGAGGTGTTAGAAGATGACAAAATATAATGAGAATATAAGTAGCCAATACCCTATAATAACTCTAATAAGAATGTTAACAATATTTGATTATAGAAGTGGTTTTATAAGAAATTGGACAGGTGACAAAGAAAAACTAACTATTCATCAAATAGGGCATATTATGGGGTTGAATGGTAGAGAGATGAACCAAGTTATTGATGTGTTGGAGCCAATGGGTTTGATTAGTGAATATAAAACCAAGAAGAAAAGATATTTAATAGTTGAAGACATAATTATTAATGCAATTGTAGAGGGTAAAGAAATTAAAATGGTGTTATTAAATATCGACAAAAGTATTAATCAAGAATTCAATATGTAATTCATATGTTTTAGTGGGTGACTGTTATATGAAAGTGACAAGTTATTTTGATGAAAAGGGCAAATCATTTCAAGAAATTATAGAACAATTTCTAGTCCTTTATTACAATGAAACCCTAGTAAAACAAGGCTAAAAATGGTATAATATAAGTGTATTGAAATGGTTTTGCTACCACTAAAAAAGGAGGTAATTTATGGTAGGTAGTGAAACATACAAAGTAGGTATTTATTTAAGATTATCTCGTGAAGATGAATTAAAAGGTGAAAGTGGTAGTATTTCTAATCAAAGGGACATCATACACAAATATATAAGAGATAACAACTTATTATATATAGATGAGTATGTAGATGATGGTGTTAGTGGCACTCAATTTGATAGAGTTGGTTGGAATAAACTAATTGAAGATATTGAGGCTAAACGTATTAATATGGTAATTACTAAAGACTTATCAAGGTTTGGAAGAAACGAGGGACAACAATTAAGATATTTAGATTATTTCTATGAAAATGGAATAAGATATGTTGCCATACTTGATAATGTTGATACATTTGATGAGTATAATACATCTAATGAAATGATACCTATACAATGTTTCTTTAATGAAAAGCACGTAAGAGATACATCTAAAAAGATGAAAGCAAGTGTATATAATAAAAGAAGTCAAGGTAATTTCCTAGGCAAAACTGCTCCATTTGGTTATAAGAAAGACCCTAATAATAAATATAAGTTAATTATTGATGAAGAGGCTTCACAAGTTGTTAAAAGAATATTTGATTTATTTGTTAGTGGCAAAGGCATTTGTGAAATATCTAGAATTCTAACTGATGAAAAAGTCCCTATACCTAGTGAGTATAAAGGACTTAACGTTGGTATGAAGTCAACGGCTTATGGTATATGGAATAATAGAACAATAAGTGATATGTTGACTTTACCTACATATGTTGGTGATTTAACACAAGGTAGGTCAAAGAAACCTAGTTATAAATCAAAAAGAAGAATAAGACCTAAAAAAGAAGAATGGATAATTTGTGAGGGCAAATGTCCTGCCATTATTGATAAAGAAACATTTAATCTAGCACAAGACATATATAATAGGAATAAAAATCAAGGTAAGAACACACAAGATATATTATTAAAAGGGTTTGTATATTGTAAAGAGTGTGGGCATACAATAGGTTTTAGACTTCAAAAAGTTAATACTAAAAAGAAAGGTGAAGTCACAAGATGTTATGGTAATTGTAATTATTGGGCTAAACATAAAAAATATGGTGTATGTACTCCACACAATACTAAATACTATGAATTAGAAGATTTAGTTTTAAGTGAAATAAAGAAAATGTGTAGAAAGTATTTAAAGGCTAATGATTTAAAGAATGTACTAGCCAATAGTGATAAAACTAAAAAGATATTAAACGAATTAGAAATAAGATTAAAAAAGTTAGTGGCAGAGGTTGAATTTAGTAGTAAGAAAAAAGAAGACTTATACAATGATAAGTTAGAGGGCATTATTGATTTAGAAATGTATAAAAGAATGTGTAATAGAATAACGGAAGAAACTCTCACTAAACAAAACGAGATAGCAGAAATAAAAACTAAAATATATAATATAAAGAATAATATAACTGATAATAACAAGAAATATGATAGTGTTATAAAAGAATATTTATCTATGAAAAAGCCTAGTGTACAACTATTATCTAGTATTATAGATAAGATAGTCATAGATGAAAATAAAAATGTAGATATATATTATAAGTTTAAACCATTTGAAAATGGTTATTAAAAATAGAAAAAAATTAAACCTTTGATAGTTTATGTTTTAACACCGTCATTAAATAAAAGTTTTAAATTTCAAAGTGAATGGCCATATAATAATTCACAGAGTTATTTATTACAATCTATATTAAAAGATATAACAGATGATGATGAAAGAAAATTTGAAGAAACTAATGATGGTTATATTTATACAACAAACGTTAATTATTCTAATAATCCTGATTTAATATCACAAGAAATATTTTTCGACAAAAATTTAAATATTAAAAAAGTAGAAGTAATGGATAAAAATGAACAAACACAAATTAAAATGGAATTTAATGACATTGATTTAAAAGCAACTTATGCTGATAATTATTTTGATTTAAAAGAAAATGTTAATGTATCAAGCGCTGAAGAAACAGAAACACCTGTTAGTAAAATAGAAGATATTATTTATCCTATGTATATTCCCAAAAACACTTCGTTAACTAGTCAAGATACAGTTTCTACAACTAATGGGGAGAGAGTTATTTTAACTTTTAGTGGTGACAAACCATTTATGTTAGTACAAGAAACAATTGCAAAAACGGATGATATAGTAACTATCCCAGTAGATGGAGAACCTATTTTATTTGCAGATACAATTGGCGCTAAAACCGATGGTTCTATAACTTGGTTGAGTAATGGTTTAGAATATTATTTAGTGTCAGATATTTTAACTGAAACAGAGTTAGTTAGTGTTGCAAAGTCAATAAGTGCTTTACCTGTAGTTAAATAAACAAGATTTTTCTTGTTTTTTTATTGAAAAATATAAATTTATGATATAATACTTAATGGGTGATATAAATGGAAGCAAAAAATGCTAAAAAAAGTAATAGTAAAAAACAAACAACAAATAAAAAAACGCAAGTTAAAAAAGTTGTAAGTGAAGAACCAAAGAAAAATTCAAAAAAAGAAGTTAAGGTAATTACAAAAAAAACAGAACCAAAAACAACTAAGACTGTAGTTAAAGAAAAAATAAATGATGGTCGTGTAACTAGTAATGAGGTTACAAACTTAATTAAAATAATTTTAGCAGTAACAGTAATTTTCTTGATATTTTATGGTATAACTACATTAGTAACAAAAAACAAGAAAACTGAACAATTAAATACTGGTGATGTAGTTATTCAATATGATGAAATATTACTTGGTAATTTATTAGAACAACCAAAATCAGAATATTATGTATTGGTAACAGAAGAAGATGATCAATATAAAGATACTTATTCTACTTATTTGAATACATATAAGACAAAAGAAAATGCTATTAGAGTATATAGTGCTAATTTAGATAGTGGTTTCAATAGTGCTTATTTATCAGAAACTAGTAATACAAATATTAATGATATTAAAGATTTAAAATTATCTACTTCAACACTATTAAAAGTAAGTGGCAAAAAAGTAGTGTCTGCTTATGAAGGTAATTTTAAAATTATAGAACATTTAAAAACTTTAATAAAATAATCGCTTTGGCGATTTTTTTTGTCAATAAGTGTACATCTTATATATATAAGGAAAAATAGATAGAATAAAATTTTAAAATATGGTATATTATTAAAAGGTGATAATATGGAAAATAGTAAGCAAAAAAAGACACCTACATTTAAAACAGCAGAGGTAGTAACTTTAGTTATTATAACTTGTATAGTTAGTTTGATAATGGGAATTATAATAAGCAAACCCGATAAGACTAAAGATTATAAGTTAGTAGCTGCAGATGAAGAAATACAAGAGTTTATAGAACAATATAATTATATTATAGATAATTATTATGGAGAAGTGAATAAAAAAGAACTATTAAAAGCAGCATTAGAAGGGATGATTAATGCTCTTGGGGATCCATATTCTAGTTATCTTGATGAAACAACATCTTCAAATTTTAATACTACTTTAAATGGTAGCTATGAAGGTATTGGTGTAGAGATTGTTAATGATTCTAATAATAATATTATTGTTGCTAAAGTTTTTGAAAACACTCCAGCTAGTAAAGCAGGGATTAAATCATTAGACGTTATCATTGGTATTAATGATAAAGATATTAATGGGATGACAACTACAGAATTTATTGAATATGTAAAAAAAATTACTTCTTCCACTTTCAAATTAAATTTAAAAAGAGGTGAAGAAAAATTAGACGTAACAGTATCTAAACAAGTGGTTACATTAAATTCAGTGTTTTCAGATATAATAAATAAAGATAATAAAAAAATAGGTTATATATATGTTTCTGTTTTTGCTATGAATACTGATATACAATTTCAAACAGAATTAAAAAAACTAGAACAAGACAACATAGACTCCTTAATTATTGATTTAAGGGGGAATAGTGGAGGACATTTAACTTCAGTTGAAAATATGATTAGCCAATTTTTAGATAAGACAAAAGTGATATATCAAATGGAAGATAAAGAAAAAGTAACTAAGTATTATTCAAAAGGAACAGAAACAAAAAAATATCCAATAGTAGTTTTAGTAGATAACGAAAGTGCATCAGCCTCTGAAATGATGGCAGCCGCTTTAAAAGAAGCTTATGGAGCTACTATTGTTGGCAAAGCTACGTATGGTAAAGGTACTGTTCAAGAGTTACAAGAAAATAAAGATACACAATATAAAATTACTACAAAAAAATGGTTAACACCTAATGGTAATTGGATTAATGAAGTTGGGATAGTTCCAGATGTTGATGTTGATCTTGATATAAAATATTTTTCAAATCCTATTAAAGAAAACGATAGTCAATTACAAAAGGCATTAGAAGTTTTAACATAAAAACTATGTATTAAAAAATAATATATAGTTTTTTCTTTTAATTTTATTAAAAAAAAGATATAATATTGATGAGAGAAGTGATAATAATGATAAAACCATGTATAGGAGATAAGTTTCAAATCCAGTGTTATAAACATAACGGAAAAATCCATAGAGCCTGGGATGAAGCAATATTATTAGAAGAAAATAAAAATTATATGGTATTTGGCAACAACAAAACTTTGGTTATAGAATCAGAAGGAAACACATGGAAAACAAAGGAACCTGCTATAATGTATTTTTTCAAAGATAAATGGTTTAACATTATAGCACAATTAAAAAAAGATGGAATATATTACTATTGTAATATTGCAACTCCTTTCATTATAGAAGAGAGTACAATTAAATATATAGATTATGATTTGGATTTAAGAGTGTTTCCAAGTGGTGAATTTAAAATTTTAGATCAATTAGAATATAAGTATCATAAAAAAATAATGCATTATTCTAAAGAATTAGATATTGTACTTAGAAATGCACTATCTGAATTAATAGAAGATTATAAAAGTAAAGTGCCAATGTTTGATGCTAGCAAGAATGTAAAATATTATGAACAATATAAAAAAATAAAAGAAGAAGTATTTGATAGTAATTTTTAATATTTTGATGCATATATATATAATGTATCAGTTGAAAAACATAAAGTTAAAAAAAGACAAAAAAATGCTTGACTTCTTTTTTTCTTTTGATATATTAATTGTGCTTTTCACGAATTTGACATATTTTTAATCAAAAAACAAAAAAATAAAAAAATGTCAAAAAAACGCTTGACTTCGTTAAAAGCAAATGATATATTATTAGTGCTCTCACAGAAAAGGGCTTGTTACAACAAAGAAAATAAAAAAGTTTTAAAAAAAGCTTGACTTGAATGTGAGTGATATGATATATTAGATATATTCCGTGTGAGGAATAGAATGATCTTTGAAAACTGAGCAAAATGTCAATTCAAAATTAGTTAGGACAAATCAATTCAATAAAAAGATTATTTTTTTTTGGAGAGTTTGATCCTGGCTCAGGATGAACGCTGGCGGCATGCCTAAGACATGCAAGTCGAACGAAGTGGTCCAATGAAGATGGAGTGCTTGCACAAAATTGGATTTGGTTCGCCACTTAGTGGCAGACGGGTGAGTAACACGTGGGTAACCTACCTCAGAGACTGGGACAACAGTTGGAAACGACTGCTAATACCGGATAATTCATATTTAGATAACTAGATATGCTAAAAGGAGCTTCGGCTTCACTTTGAGATGGGCTTGCGGCGCATTAGCTAGTTGGTGGGGTAATGGCCTACCAAGGCGACGATGCGTATCCGAGCTGAGAGGCTGATCGGACACACTGGGACTGAGACACGGCCCAGACTCCTACGGGAGACAGCAGTTAGGAATATTCGTCAATGGAGGAAACTCTGAACGAGCAATGCCGCGT
>SVAS01000005.1 GCA_015059285.1 Bacillota bacterium
TACTCAATAAATTTTCAGTAAAATATAAATTCCCGGCTTCAATTATTCCATAAGCACTATCTCTGAAGGCTTCACGCCTAGCATATTCTATTATATTTGTTATTACCGGTACTGCTATAAGTGCTATAATTGCTAGTATTACTATTACTGCTAATAGTTCAATTAAAGTAAAACCTCTTTTTCGTTTCATATAATCATTTCCTCTTATCTTATTTTGAACAATTTTTTATTCTTTTATACTTTCATTTACTTTGTATAACATATTGTTCTAGAATAATTTTATAACATAAATATTTTAGTGTCAATAACATTCTGTTCTATTCTTTTGTATTTACATTTTTATTATACATAAAACTCTATTTGAAGTAGCTTCTACAACATAAATTGCAAACAAAAAACAGAACCTAAAGTTCTATTCTCCTCTTAATTTACGAGCTTGGTCTTCAGCAACTAAAGCATCAATAACTTTACCTAAGTCACCTTCCATAACTCTATCTAATGTATTAATTGTAAATCCAATTCTATGATCAGTTACACGGTTTTGTGGATAGTTATAAGTTCTTATTTTTTCACTTCTATCTCCAGTTCCAATTTTACTTTTTCTTTCTTCGCCAAGTTCTTTTTCTCTTTCTTGAGTTTTTAAATCAAATAATCTAGTTTGTAATATTTTAATCGCTTTTTCTTTGTTTTTAATTTGAGAACGTTCTGTTTGAGAATATACAACTATTCCTGTTGGAATATGGGTAAGTCTAACAGCACTATCAGTTGTATTTACGCCTTGTCCTCCACATCCGCTACTTCTAGTAATATCTATTCTAACTTCACTCATATCAAGTTCAAAATCAACTTCTTCTGCTTCTGGCATAACAAGTACTGTTGCAGTTGAAGTATGTACTCTTCCTTGTGTTTCAGTAGCAGGAACTCTTTGTACACGATGAGCTCCACTTTCATATTTTAATTTTGAATAAACATTATCTCCTTTAATTAAAAAACTAACTAAAGAATATCCACCAGCTTCACTATTTTCAGCTTCTAACTCTTCTATTTTCCAGCCTTCACTTTCAGCATATTTAGTATACATTCTGTATAAATCACCAGCAAAGATATTTCCTTCATCTCCACCAGCAGCGCCTCTAATTTCTACAATAACATTTTTGCCATCATTGGGATCTTTTGGAAGTAATATAATTTCTATTTCTTTTTCCATTTCATCTTTTTTAGTTTGTAATGCATCTAATTCTTCTTTAGCAAATTCTCCTAGTTCAGGATCTTTTACCATTTCTTTAGCAGCATCTATATCCGATAAAACTGTTTTATATTCCTGATAAATAGTATAAGCATCCCTAAGCATAGCTTGTTCTTTTGTTATTTCTAATGTTCTTTTAATATTAGAAATGACTTCTGGTTTCATAAGTTCATCATTTAACTCATTATATTTATCTTCAATTACTTGTAATCGTTCTAGCATATAATCATCTCCTGCGTATATCCTTTTTTCCATATATATTTTAGCATATTTAAATTTATACTTCAATTAGCAAAATAAGCAATAATATATATTGCTTATTAATTTTCTTCATCCAATTCTTCATCATCTACGATAGCTAAATCGTCAATGTCATCATCGTCATCTAAATCATCTTCAATCTCAATACTATCAAGATCTTCTTCATCTTCAATATTTTCTTCTAAAGTAGTTTCTTCTTCTACCTCTATTTCTTCTTCCATATCTTCATCATCATCAATAATTAAAGGTATTGAATGATTATCTTTTAAATCCCATTCAGCGGTATCTAAAAAAACAAATCTTTTATCAGTAGTAAGTGATGTATAAAACTCACCTATTTTATTTGTATATTCGCTATCACTATACTCTAACATTTCACATATAGATTTAAAAATAGCTGGAGTATTCATTGGTTTTTTATTTTCTTTTAAAATGAGTTCTGTTAAATCAGTATATGATAATAATTCTAATTCTTCTTTTGTTTTATTTTTTAATTTCATAAAAGATCCTCCCACACTGCATGATCAGATTTAATTCTACCACATATTTCTATCATGTCAAGCCTTTTTCTAGTTTATCATATGCATTATATAAAATTTAATACACACTACATAACAGAAGGTATTTCTATTACTAATAAATCTAACATCTCTTTAATAACTTTATTACTTAATTCTAATACGTATAACCAATCATTTTTATTAACTTCATCTTCCATATTACTAATATAATTATTTTGATAGAAGATATTACAAGCAACACATAAATTATATACATAATCTGCTATATAGTGAGGCTTTCTTTCTTTAAAAGCAAGCATTACATAACTACTAAAATCAATTAATTTAAGTCTTAAATCACGGTCATATTTGTTATATATCACGTCAGTTAACTTTGTGTTAATTTGACTATCTTTTAATATTTTATTAATACGTAAATAAGTATATAAAATATATGGTCCTGTTTTACCAGATACATCTGAAAATTTATTTAAATCAAAGATATAGTCTTTCTCACGAGAATTTTGTAAATCCGCAAATTTTAAAATAGCATTTACAATTTTATCAACATCTTCTTCTTTCATATCTTTATTTGTTTCTTTTTTAGATATAAATATTTCTTTAGCTTTTTCAAATAAAGTTTCTAATTTAGGTGTTTCTCCACTACGTGTTTTATAAGGTTTACCATCTTCACCATTAACTGTTCCATATCCTAAATGTTCAAGTGAATTATATGGCATTATCAAAGCTTTATCACTTGCTCTAAACACTTGTTCAAAATGAAGTGATTGTCTATTATCTACAACATATAAAATATGATCTGGATCATAGTCATTTTTTCTTTGTAGGATGGTTGCTAAGTCAGTTGATGCATAAAGATATGCTCCATTACTTTTTTGAAATAATAATGGCGGTACTTCTTTTTTATCTGTTTCTAATGACACATCTATTACTCTAGCACCTTCACTTATTTCTAATAAATTTTGTTTTTCTAAAAGAGTAACTAATTCATCTAAATGTTTATAAGAATCGCTTTCTCCTAGCCATAAATCAAAGTTAGCTCCTAAATAATCATAGTTTTTCTTAATATCTTGAATAGATACTTCTAATATTTTTTTCCATAATTTTTGATATTCTTTATTACCATCTTGTAATTCTTTTGTAAGAATTGCACACTTTTCTTTTATTTCTTCATTTTCTTTACACAACGCACTCATCTCTGGATAAATTTTATCTAGGTATTTGATATCTATATCATCTATACTTTTACCGTCTCTAAGTACTCCATAAATAACTTGTCCTATTTGTAGTCCAAAATCACCTAAATGAACATCGCTAATAGTAATATGCCCTAAAAATCTAATAATTCTAGCAACACTTTCTCCAACCATAATAGTACGCATATGGCCTACATGAAGTGGTTTTGCTACATTAGCGCCACCAAAATCCAAAACAAAAGTTTCTGGTTTTTCTTTCGGTAATAAAGCTTTAAAATCTTCTTTTAATAATCTAATATATTTATTAATAAACTTATTACTTACCGTCATATTAATAAAACCTGGTGGTGCAAAAGTAACGCTTTCAAAAAAGGAAGAAAAATTATCTATACTTTTTAAAGCATCCACAATTTTATTACCGATTTCCATAGGATTTTGATGATAAAGTTTAGCTAGGCTAAATGCATTATCACATTGATAATCACAAAGATCTGGTCTATTTGATTTTATAACTTTAGCAGTTGTTTCATAGCCCAATTCTTTGAAAACTTGACTTAAAATACTTTCTAATTCTTGTATCATTTGATTTCCTCCCACTCTAAATAAAATTCCATTTTTATTTTTTCTTCTTTGTCAAAAATTAACACATAATTAACTTTTATTTTGTTATTTCCAATTTCTAATTTAGTTGTTTGAATATCTAAGTTTATTTTACCCAAACTATAAATATCATAAATACCTTGAGTTATATTTTTTAAATCAATAGGTAATTTTATTAAATAATCATTACTTTTTCTTTCAATATTTAATATGTCTTCATAAATAGTAATAATAGAATTAACACCGCCATCTTGATATTTAATTTTATTATCACTTTTAATCCCTATTAATTCATTTTGATAAACTTGATTTTCTGTTTTGTTTGTCAATATAGTTTTAATTTTAATTTTAGACATTTTATCACCAAACTTACTTGTATGTAATTATAACACAGTTATTAAAAAAAAACACTTATATTTTACCTTTTTTTTGTAATACTAATAAAGATAAGGGGTGTATTTATGAATAAAATTATAAGATTTGGTTTAATTGGAATTTTAATTGGCTTAATTATTTATGGTGGAATTTACTTATATGCGAAAGCAACACCTAAATTATCCATTAATTCTGCTAATAGTTTTTATTTATATGATGATAGTAATGAGCTATTTTCAGGAAACAACGATGATTGGATTGGATTAAATGAAATATCTGATCATTTAATAAACGCTACTTTAGCTATTGAAGATAAAAATTTTTATAGTCATCAAGGTTTTGATTTTCTTAGAATTTTAAAAGCACTATATGTAAATATTAAAAGTGGAAAAAAATTACAAGGAGCATCCACAATTTCACAACAATATGCTAAAAACTTATTTCTAGATTTTGATAAAACTTGGGAAAGAAAAATTGAAGAAGCTTGGCTTACCATCAGACTAGAATCACACTATGATAAAGAAGAAATATTAGAAGGATATTTAAATACTATTAATTACGGGGGTATTTTTGGAATAGAAAATGCTTCTAAATATTATTTTGGTAAAAGTGCGAAAGATTTAAATCTAGCAGAATCATCTATGTTAGCAGGTATTCCTAAATCACCCAATAATTATTCACCACTCGTAAATGAAGAAAAAGCTAAAGAAAGACAATATATAATATTAAGCGCTATGGTCAAAAATGATTATATTAATCAAGCGGATATGAATGAAGCATACGAAGAAGATTTGATATATATTGGAAAAAATGAAAAATCTAAATCATCCACATTAATGTATTATCAAGATGCTGTTATGAATGAATTGAAATCTATCAAATCTATTCCTAATTCTTTTTTGAAAACTGGTGGACTTAAAATATATACTAATTTAAATATGGAAACTCAAATGAATATGGAAGAAAATATGAATAAATATTTAGATGAAAATAATGCTATTCAAATGGCTGGAATTATGATTGAGCCAAATTCTGGAAAAGTGCTTGCCTTAACAGGTGGTAGAGATTATTCTAAAAGTCAGTTTAATAGAGCTATTAATGCTAAAAGACAAGTCGGGTCTACTATGAAGCCATTTTTATATTATGCCGCATTAGAAAATGGTTTTACACCTTCTACTACTTTTACAAGTTCTAAAACAACTTTCGCTTTTTCTGAAAACAAAACCTATAGTCCTCAAAATTTTGGAGATACTTATCCTGATAAACCTATTAGTATGGCAGCCGCACTAGCTTATTCAGATAATATATATGCCGTTAAAACTCATTTGTTTTTGGGAGAAGAAACTTTAGTTAATACTGCTAAAAGAGTTGGTATTGATACAGATTTAAAACCACTTCCCTCTCTTGCTTTAGGTAGTCAAGAGTTAAGTTTAATGGAAATGATTAAAGCTTATGCAACACTTGCTAATGAAGGTTATAAAATCACACCTCACTTAATTAATAAAGTTGAAGATATCAATGGAAATATATTATATGAATTTAAAGAAACTAAAGAAAATGTTCTAAATAAAAGCATTGTTTATGTTTTAAATGAAATGTTAAGCAATTGTTATTCTTCAAACTTTATTGATTACACATATCCCACTTGTATTAATATTGCGGCTAAAGTAAGTCAAAAATATGCTGTTAAAACCGGTAGTACAGATACTGATAATTTAGTATTTGGTTATAACAAAGATATTCTAATGGGTATTTGGACAGGTTATGACGATAATAAATTAACTAACACTACAGACGGTAACAACATTAAAAATGTATGGATTGATACAGTTGAACAGTATCTAAAAAATAAAGAAACAAGTTGGTATAATATGCCTAATAATGTTGTTGGCTCTTTAGTTAATCCTGTTAGCGGAGAACTTATTGGTTCTAACGATACTAAAAAAGCGATGTTATATTATATTAAAGGTACTGAACCTAGCATTTCTAATCAAGAGTTAGATAATTTAATTCCTACTATTAAAGAAGAATAAAAAAGTAAATTCTTAATTTTAAGAATTTACTTTTATTTTATTATTTCTACTTCATCCCCATCATTAATTAAAAATGCATTAGCATCATCTGTGTCAATATGAACTTCATAATAAGAGTTATCAGCTACTCTTAATTTAACATGATCAAAAATGCCACCTTTAATACTATCTACTTCTAATTTAATTTCTTCAATGCCTACAAACCCTAATTCTTTTTGTTGTTCAGGAGTCATATGTATATGTCTATCGGCAATTATACATCCTTCATTAATATTCAAAACCCCTTTTGGGCCAATAATAGTAACTGCTGCACTACCTAAAATATCACCAGATTTACGAATTGGAGGATTAATCCCTAATTTAAATGCATCTGTTTTAGAAATTTCTACTTGGGTATAAGGACGAACAGGTCCTAAAATACGTACATTAGGAATTTCTGATTTAGATGTTTTAATAGTAACTGTATCAGAAGATGCAAACTGTCCTATTTGATTAATTGGTCTTAACACTGTTAACTCATAACCTTCACCAAACAAAATTTCTAAATCTTCTTTTTTTAAATGCACATGTCTATTTGAAACACCAATACTTACTTTCATTTTATCACCTTATTAATTATATCAAAAATAAAATAATAATTAAAGAGATTAAGCATAAAACATTATTCTTATCATAACATTTATAGAAAGGATGATTTTATGAATAATAATTACAACCAAAATGTATTTCCAGGTACACCAATTTATGCAGGCAATGTACCTACTCCTAATCAACAAATAAATCCATTAGATTATAGTTTACCAATGGAACAATCTTATATTGAAAATATTTTAAGATTAAATAAAGGGAAAAAAGTTAGAATTCATATGACATTCCCTGATTCTGAACAATTTAGAGATAGGGAGTTTGTTGGTATAATTGAAGAATCTGGTCGTGATCATATTATTATAAGTGAACCTACTACTGGAAAATGGCAATTACTTTTAATGATTTATGTAGATTTTATATCATTTGATGAAAAAATAAATTATAGTCCAGAATTTATTCCAAACAATTGAAAAGTCAAATAATATTTGCTATAATGTGAATAGGTGATAGTATGAACGCATTTATTTATTCTTTATTAGTGTGTATTGCACTTTGTTTAATTTTAATTTGGTATATTAATATTTATAATAGATATCAAAATTATATTATTAGAATTAATGAAGCAGAAGCTAATATTGACTCTACTTTAAGAAAAAGATTTGATTTATTAAACAAATCTATTGGCATTATTAAAGCAAATATCAAAAAGGAAAATGCGTTAGATATTATTGTCAAATTACGTTCTAAAAAATTAACTAATTTTGAATTAGATCGTAAGTTGTATGATGCTATTAATGAATTCAATAAATATAAAGAAGATTTTCCAGATTTAAAAACAAATGAAGGTTTTATGAAAATTGAATTAGGTATTAATGAAACAGAAGCTGAAGTCGTAGCATCCAGAAAATACTATAACGATATTATTACTGATTACAATAAATTAGTTAGGACATTTCCATCAAATGTAGTAGCTAAAATTTCTAAATATAAACCTCGTCCATATTTTGATGGTAAGAATATGGATGATGATATTGTTAATGATTTCAAGCTATAAAAGATAGGTAACTATCTTTTTTTTTGATTTAATAGTATAATTATATTTGGTGATAATATGAAAAAAATAGATAAAATTATTTTAACAATTATTATAATGATAGCTATTATCCCTATCATTTTAAATGAAATAAATGAATATAATTTAAGAAAATTAAAAGAAGAGACACAAAAAATTAGTGAGGAATTAAAAAACGAATATCCTACTCTTACTGAAATTAAAATAAAGAGTAATATAGAAATAAAAAAAGGACTAAAAACAAGAGGTTATGGTAAAGCTTTTGTTGATGGAGAAAATGTAATTGTTGTTCTTGCATATAAAAACTATTGTTCAGTAAAACTTCCTATTATAAATGAAGTTGCTCTTTCTAAATCAAAGTGTCAAAATTTAACTATTAAAGACGGAAAAATTATTAAGGGTAAAGAATAAAACTATTAAAGGTTTTATTCTTTTATTTTTATGCATACAATTATAAGGGTGATAATATGGATTATAAAATTGGTGATTTAGTTACCAGAAATTCATATAATAATGATACTGTATTCATGATTGTAGATGTAGATGAAGTTGATAACACTTATTATTTAAAAGGGGTTAATATTAGATTATATGCAGATAGTAATAAAGATGATTTAAAACTATATAATAGAGATAACGATATAGAAAATGAAAAACATTTTTTAGAAAGAATTAAAAATACTGTAGAATTAGATAGAAATGACTATTTTTATTTACCAGGTAAAATCTTACACATAGATGGAGATACAGATTATTTAAATCGTTGTTTGAATTATTATAAAGATTCTAATTTACTAGCAATCGGAAAAATTGAACAAGAAGAAAATATTCCATATAAGATCCATGAATGGTTAGATGAATATAACCCTAGTATTGTTGTAATTACAGGACATGATGCTTACTATAAGAAAAAAGGGAAACTTGATGATATAACAGCATATAAAAATAGTAGTAATTTTGTTAAAGCTGTTAAAGAAGCTAGAAAATTTGAAAAAAGTCATGACAAACTAATCATTATAGCAGGGGCTTGTCAATCAGATTATGAAGAACTCATTAAAGCAGGCGCTAATTTTGCTTCTAGCCCAAAAAGAATTAATATTCATGCTTTAGATCCTGCTATTATAGCTTCGTATATGGCTTTATCTGATAGTAGTGAGGATATTGATTTAAAAAAGATTTTAGAAAACACTAAATATGGGGCCTCTGGTTTAGGGGGTATTAAAACTAAAGGAACAATGTATATCGGATACCCTAGATAGGAGAATTTATGACTATACAAAAAATTCGTAAAGAATTAGAAAACCACATTGGTAAAGAGGTTACCTTAAAATATAATTTAGGACGTAATAAGGTAGAAAAATATCATGTCATCATTAAAGAATTATATAATTATGTTTTCCTAGTAGAACTAAACAATAATTTTAGTGAAATAAAATCTTTTTCTTATTCTGATATAATTACCAAAACAATAAAAATAGATTTTTAGTTGACATAAATTTACAAAACTCTATTGCTTTTTATAATTTGATAGTATATACTGAAATTGTATAATATACTGAAGGGAGAGAGAGCTTATGAAAATTACATCAGTAAACGTACGCAAAGTTGAAAAAGAAGAATCAAGAATGAAAGGAATTGCATCAGTTTTAATAGATGATTGTTTCGCTATTCATGATATTCGTATAATTGAAGGAGATAATGGTTTATTTATAGCTATGCCAAGCCGCAAAACTGCAACTGGCGGTTATAGAGATATTGCGCATCCAATTAATCCTGAAACTAGAAAAATGTTTGAAGATGCTGTATTAGAAGCTTATAAAAACGCTGAATAAAATTTAAAGAACTTCGGTTCTTTTTTCTTTTAAGCAACATATAATGTATCAGTGGAGGATAATTATGGACAAGACTGATACAATTGCTTCTTTAAATCATAATGTAACAATTAATGAAAGAAAAAATATTGTTATATCTGGTGTAAAAAAAATAGATAGTTTTGATGATGAAGAATTTTTAATGGAAACTACAATGGGATACGTTATTATTAAAGGAAATGATCTAGAAATAATAAAATTAGATACTTATCAAGGTAATGTTTCCATCAAAGGCAAAATTAATAGCCTAACTTATATGGAAACAGCCAACAAAAAGGAAAAAGAAGATGGTTTTTTCTCTAAATTATTTAAATGATGAATTTAGATACACAACTAAAATTACTTCTTTTTTCTTTTATGTATGGACTATTTCTATCTTTTATGATAAATATTAATCAAAAATATTTATATAGTAATAACACCATTTTAAAAATCATTTTTACTTTTTTCTTTATATTAGCTCACACATTTCTATATTTTATTATTTTACAAAAAATCAATGATGGCATTATTCACATTTACTCTATTATTTCTATTGTTTTGGGTTTTTTTATAGAACACTATATAAGAAAAAAAGTTGTAAAGATAAAGAAATAATGCTATAATTTGTACAGGATGGTGATAAGATGGCTAAAAGAAGAATTAGTAAAAAATCAAAGCGACGTTTAGCTATTTTAGTACCTATTACTTTCACAACGATTGCATTTTTTATATTTACTTTTATAAATTATACAATTAATATAATAAATTTAACTAAACAAGAAAATGATTTAAAAAACAAATTAACATCTTTAGAAATTGAAGAAAAAGACTTAAATACTGAAATTTTAAAGTTAAAAGATCCTGAGTATATTGCTAAATACGCTAGAGAAAAATATTATTATTCTAAAGATGGTGAATATGTAATAAAAATAGAAGAAAACAATAATAATGATAATTTAAATAACCAAGATAACGATTACACCGACTATATTATATATGGTGGGTGCTTAGTTTTACTTATAATATTTATATTTATTTTCAAAAAAAGGAAATCTAAATAAGATTTCCTTTTTAATTATATTTTTAAATATTTTCTTACAGCTCTCCATGAACCAAACATACCAACTAAAATACCAATAATTAAAAGTACTCCTGATACATAGAAAATAAATGGTTCTGGTTTTATTAACTGTATGAATGGAGAAAATAATTGTCCATCAAAATTATTATATAAAGCTGTATAACCATAAGTAGTAATGATGATTGGAATAATTGCACCTAATACTCCTAAAATTAAACCCTCAAATACAAAAGGTATTTTTATATTAATATTAGAAGCACCAACTAAACGCATTATTTCTATTTCTCTTTTACGAGAGAAGATGGTAATTTTAATTGTATTAGCAATTAAGAATGCGGTTACTATAATTAAGGCAATTACCATTCCGATACTTATCTTTTTAACTACTTCAAATACTGAAACCAGTTGTTCTACCATTCCTTCACCATATTTAACAGTACTAACATGTTCTAGTTTCTTAATTTGTTTAGCTACTTTTCCAATTTGGTCGATATTTCGAACTTTTACTTGGAAAGTAGGTTGTAGTGGTGATGATTCATCATCCCAACTTTCCATAATATTTTTAAACACTTCTGATGAATCCATCATTTCTTTAGCTATATCTGCTTTTGATTGATACGTATAGCTATCTACTTCATCAATTTTTCTAATTAAATCTTCAACATCATCTTTTTCTTCTGGGCTAATATCAACATCTAAAAATACAACTATTGTTACATCTTTTTCTACCAACTCAGCAAAATTATTAACATTATAAGAAAGAACAATTGAAATAGCTACTACAATTAAAGTAATTGTTATACATGAAATAGAAGCTAGAGAAAGAGAAAAGTTCCTAAATACACTTTTAAATGAATCTCTTATATTTCTACTTAGAATTCTTAATGCCTTCATGTTTATAAGTTCCTTTCTTATAGTCTTTAACTATGCGTCCTGAGTCTAATAAAATTGTTCTTTTCTTTAATTTATTTACAATTTTAGTATCATGTGTAACCATAATGATTGTAGTACCAAGTTTATTAATTTCTTCTAATACTGCCATAATTTCCATACTAGTCACTTCATCTAAGTTTCCAGTAGGTTCATCACATATTAAAAGTTTAGGACCATTAACAATAGCTCTAGCAATTGCTACTCTTTGTTGTTCTCCACCAGAAAGCTGAGTTGGATAATGTTTTGCTTTATTTTTTAAACCTACTAAATCTAAAACTTTTACTACTTTAGAATAAATTTCACTTTGAGGTAAACCAAATATTTCTAAAGCAAAAGCTACATTTTCATAAACTGTAAGTTTTGGCAAAAGTTTAAAATCTTGAAAAACTACTCCTATTTTTCTTCTTAGTTTAAATATTTTACTATTTCTTAATTTAACAACATTTGTTCCACCTACAATGATACTTCCTTGATCTGGTTTTTCTTCGCGATATAACATCTTAATTAAAGTTGACTTGCCGCAACCAGTAGAACCAATTACAAAAACAAAATCACCTTTTTCAATATCTAGATCTAAATCATATAAAGCTGTAACTCCGTTTTTATATGTTTTTTTAACATTTCTAATTTGTATTAAATCCATTTTACCACCTCTATCTACATACTATTATTTTTTATAACGCCACCTGATACCTCATATGCATCAGTAACTAGAAAAAATGAATTAGGATCTATACTATGTATTCCTTCTTTGACTTTAAAATATTCTTTCGTAGGAATTATACACATAATTACTTTTTGCATGTTACCGGTAAATCCTCCGCGAGCATCTAAAATGGTAACACCATAATTCAACTCTTGCGTAATAAATTTTTTTACTGCTGTTTCATGGTCTGTAATAATGTAAAATGCTTTAGATTGTGAAATACCTAGTATTACTTTATCAGTCATAATACTAATAACACAAATTGAAACAATAGAATACATAAATTTTTGCCATCCAAAGAAGAATAAACTAGCAAAAATAATTAAGCCATCTGTAAAAAACATTGCATTACCAATTGACATTTTAAAATATTTAGAAACAATTTGATTTAATATATCAGTACCACCTGTTGTAAATCCTGATTTGAAAATTAATCCAAATCCAAACCCGCTAATTGCAGCTCCAAAAATAGCTATTAAAAAAGGTTCTGTTGTTCCTAAATCTACTAATGGTATAAGCCATTCAGTTAATTTAACAAATACAGGGTATAAAACTGAACCAACTACTGAATTAGTGGTTTTTTCTTTGCCCATTAAAATATAACTTAAAACAAGTAAAATTAAAGAGCCTATTAATATGACTAAAGAGGGATCTGTACCAAAGAGTTTTTTTAGTATTACGGCTACACCACTTACGCCAAATACAATATCATTTGGTAATATAAATATATTAAAAGCGATTGCTACTATTAAAACACCTAATACAAAGAATGTGTATCTAGTAAGTCTATCTTTTTTATATATTTCTTTTAGAATATCTTTTTTTTCTTTTTTAAATAAATTCATATAATCAACCTCTTATTAAATATTCATTTATAAAATTATCAATATCACCATCTAATACTTTTGATACGTTACTTGTTTCATAATTTGTTCTATGATCTTTTACCATAGAATATGGATGCATTATATAACTTCTTATTTGAGAACCAAAGTTTATATCAGAATTTTCACCCTTAATTTGTTTCATTTCATTTTCTCTTTTTTCAAGTTCTAATTTATATAGTTTGTTTTTTAATACTTCCATAGCCTTTTCTTTATTCTGAATTTGGCTTCTTTCATTTTGACAAGTAACTACTATTTTAGTAGGAATATGGGTAATTCTAACAGCACTATCAGTTGTATTTACACCTTGTCCACCACATCCACTTGATCTATATACATCAATTCTTAAATCATTTTCATTTATTTCTATATCTATTTTTTTATTATCAAATAAAGGACTTATATTTACAGAAGCGAAAGATGTATGTCTTCTTGAGTTAGAATCAAATGGTGAAATTCTAATTAATCTATGCACACCTTTTTCACTTTTTAAATACCCATAAGCATAAGTTCCTTTTACTAAAATAGAAACACTTTTTATTCCAGCCTCATCACCAGGTTGTTCATCTATTATTTCAGCTTTATAACCCTTTTTTTCAAAATAACGCATATACATACGATATAACATTAATGCCCAATCACAAGATTCTGTTCCACCCGCTCCGGGATGAATTTCAATAATAGCATTTTCTTTGTCGTATGGTTCATTTAAAAGAACAATTACCTTAATTTCTTTCAAACGTTCATTAATGTCTTCTATTTCAGTTTCTAACATAGTTTTTATTTCATTATCAAATTCTGTTTTTAAAATTTCAATCAAATCTAAATTAGAAACTATTTTATTTTTTAATTCTTCAACATTATTAATAATATTTTTTAAATTATTAAGTTCACTTATAACACTTTCACTAGAATTTTTATCATTCCAAAAATCAGGTTCATTCATTATATTTTCTAATTGTTGAATGCGCTTTTTTTTACTTTCAGGTTCAAAGTGACCTCCATAATTCTAAAGTATTTTTTAAATAGGCAGAATATATATTATATAGTTCATTAAGTTCCATACTATCACCTTAATTAATTATACCATTTTTTTTAAGAATCTCCTAATGGTTTTTAATGGAATCACATAACCTTTTGTTCTTCATACTGAGTTTCTTTTTGTTCATTTAAAAGAATACTATTCATCTGACTAATTCTTGATTTTATTTGTTCATAAATCTCATTAGGATATATCTTATTATATTCTTCTTTACTTAATATTTGTTTTAAAGCTTCATCTGTTAAATTATTTCTAACACTTGTAATAACCTCTTTTAATTCACTTAAATAATTATTTATTAAATATTCCATTACATCATTATTATTAAAATATCTAAAAATACCATTGGTTTGAATAGCATTTGGAATAAAAGCAGTACCATAATCATAGGCAACAGGTTCTAAATAAGAATTAGTGCTTTTATCATATATTATTTTCATATTATCTGCTTTTCTATCATAATGGTCAATTATTAAATCCATAAAATGTATTTCTAAAATTCTCTTTCTTATTTTTTCATATTCTAATTTAGTAATACCAGGAAGAGTTAAGATAGAAGCAAATAAATATTCAAAGTACGCTTCAAACTTTTCTTGATTATTAGGCTTGCTATCTAAATTATCATCATAGTTTAATGATTTATGTTCTTGATTTTCTTTAAGTACATTATATGAAAAACAATAATCATTATTTTCATCATCAATACATA
Organism: Bacillota bacterium; assembly: GCA_015059285.1. Classification (GTDB taxonomy): domain Bacteria; phylum Bacillota_I; class Bacilli_A; order RF39; family UBA660; genus SIG208. The sequence goes on from SVAS01000005.1 coordinate 15,101, forward strand.
GTTCTATTTCTGCACAAGGGACACCACATAAATTTAAAATAGTACTAGCAAGTAATTCTCTTCTATCTTCACCAAAAACTCCTATCATACAATCATTTTGTTTTAATATTCCTGTACGATTATTATGAGGATTAGTAGCTAAATACATGGCGGCTGTTCCATCTACCGAAAAATCATAATCAATGTTAGTTAACTCATTTATATTTAGTTTTTGCATACTATCACCTTATTTTATTTTAACATATACACCAAAAGAAAAAAAGATAGAAAGAATCTATCTTAATTATTATTTTAAAATTTCTATAACCGGGCGAACACCATAGTAGTTGTTATCGTTAACGTCGACATCGCTGCGAACGTCACCATCACCGTGCACAATCCAAGCCCCGCCAGTATCGTCCTCACGAGCAGAACTTAGCCAGTATCCATATGGTGGCTCTGAAACTTCTTCTGAACCATCTCTTAAATTACAATACATCCAACTATTTGCTCCTATTAAAACATTTGTTTCTGTTATAGTTAAAAGTCTTGCTCTTGTATTTGTCCTTGTTATTGTATACCTATTTGCACCACCATCATCTGTTAATGTATAATTTTTTGCTTCTATATTTATCCACCCAGAAGTTTTACTTTCTAAGTAATTTAAGGCAGCTATTGGTCCTGTTGTATTATCTGAAAGTGACCATGCTACTGTTTCTCCAATATTGCCATCCATAATTAATGTCAATATGCCTGTTTCAGCATCATCTTTGATTACATAGAAGTTTTTTATGTCTCCTGGCGCTACTTCTATTGCAAATTCTGTCCCTGGTTCACATACACCACCTGTTGCACACGCATCTACACTTGCAGCAAATGTATTTGTTCTTGCTAAATCTTTAAGTGTTTTTGCTGGTAATTCACATGCTTCAAATTCTTCTAATACTTGTGGCTTTGTATCATTATAGCCTTTTATAATACATAAATCTCCATTTGTTATTGCTAGTGCTGTCTTTCCATCTTTATTTACTTCTAATACTCCACTTTTTGGCATATCTCCTTTTACATTTAATCCTTCTGGTATACTTCCATCTTCTGTAAATGTAAATGTTTTTGTTCCTGTAATACCATCATTTAATAATGCACTGGCATAATACATCTCTCCAGCATTAATTAATCCATATGCTGTATCTTCAAACGAACTCTTTCTTGCACTACTTATTATATTCATTATTACTGGTACTGCTATTAATGCGATAATCGCTAGTATTACTATTACTGCTAGTAATTCAATTAAGGTAAATCCTTTTCTCTTCATAAACTCACTCCTTCTTTCTTATCTTGAACAACTTTTTATTCTTTTATACATTTATTTACTTTGTATAACATATTGTTCTAGATTAATTTTATAACATAAATATTTCGCTGTCAATAACATTATGTTTTGTTTTGCTATCATTGACAATTTAGTTATATATCAAATATTATTAAAATAGAGTCTGTAATGTAAATTAGCAAATCAAAACTTTACCATGTTGACATATTTATTATATATAAAATAAATTATCTATAAAAAAATGCAACTATTTTTCATAGTCGCATTCACTACATTTTATAATATCTTTTTTCTTAACTAGCATTTTCCCACAATTTGGACAAGTCTCACCTATTGGCATATCCCAATAAGCTGTTTTACATTTAGGATAATTATTACATCCATAAAAAACTTTCCCTTTTTTACTTTTCTTTTCTACTATTTTTCCATCACAATTTGGACAGTTAGTTATTTCTATAATTTCTTTTGGTTCACTTTTGATGTATTTACATTCAGGAAAGTTACTACAAGCTGTAAATTCACCATATTTACCTTTTCTTATAACTAATGGATGTCCACAATTCGGACAATCTTCTCCAGTTTTTTCAGGTTCTTTTTTTGGCATAGCATCAAATGCTTCTTTTACAGAAGGTTCAAATTCTTTATAAAATGCATCTAAAACCTTGTACCAAATAGCTTTACCTTCTGAAATTTTATCCAAATCTGTTTCCATATTAGCTGTATATTCAACATTGATTATATGGCTAAAATGTTCTTGTAATTTATCAGTTATTTCTATACCAATATCAGTTGGTATAAATTTCTTTTCAACAACATTAACATATCCTCTAGTTTTAATAGTATCCATAGTTTTAGCATATGTACTAGGTCTACCTATACCAAGTTCTTCCATTTCTTTAATTAACTTGGCTTCTGTATAACGAGCGGGTGGTTTTGTAAAGTGTTGTTCCTTATTTATTTCATTTGATACTATTACATTTGATTTGTAAGTATCAAAAGGAGGAAGAGTGTTTTCACTTGTTTCTTCATAATCACTAAATACTTTTAAATATCCATCAAATATGATTACTTGACCTGTTGCTTTAAATTGATAATTATTATTATCTAAAATAACGGTTGTATTTTCAGTTTTAGCAGATACCATTAGTGACGCTAAAGCTCTATAATAAATCATACGATATAATTTATATTCATCACTTGATAAATATTTTTTTACACTTTCTGGTGTTCTTTTAATATCAGTTGGTCTAATAGCTTCATGAGCATCTTGAACATTTTCTGTTTTCTTACTTTTTTTAACAACACCTACATAATTACTTCCATATTTAGCTTCAATAAATTTAAATGTATTTTTAATAAATTCATCTGATAAACGAGTTGAATCTGTACGCATATAAGTAATTAAACCTACAGTTTCATCTTCAAGTTCAATACCTTCATAAAGTTTTTGGGCAATACTCATAGTTTTTTTAGAAGCCATACCTAATTTAGTAGATGCTTCTTGTTGCATAGTACTAGTAGTATATGGTGGGCGAGAATTTTTTTGTTTTTCTTTTTTATCTACATTCATAATTTTAAAAGCATTTGATAATTTATCTAATATTTCATTTGCTTCTATTTCATTATGAATTTCTATTTCTTTATTATTGTAATTAAATAATTCTGCTTCAAATTCTGGAAAAATAGCACTTATAGTCCAATATTCTTCAGAAATAAATTTTTCTATTTCTCTTTCTTTATCAACAATAAGCTTTAAAGCTACACTTTGAACACGTCCTGCACTAGTTCCATCTGTTTTAGATTGGATTAATTTACTTAATCTAAAACCAATAATACGATCTAATATTCTTCTTGTTTCTTGACTGTTAACTAAATCTAAATCTATTTTTCTAGCATGATTAAAAGCTTCTATTACAGCATTTTTAGTTATTTCATTAAATACTACACGATCATAGTTTTTATCATTGAGTCCTAAAACATCATATAAATGCCAAGAGATTGCTTCTCCTTCACGGTCTGGATCGGTTGCTAGATAAATAAAGTCAGATTTTTTTACTTCTTTTTTTAATTCATCTATTGTTTTTTTCTTACCTTTAATAGTTACATAATCTGGTTTAAAATTGTCTTCTACATCAACACCAAAACCAAATTTTCCTTTAGTAGATAAGTCTCTAACATGACCTTTACTAGAAACTACAGTATAATCCTTACCTAAATATTTTTCAATTGTTTTTGATTTAGCAGGCGATTCCACTATAACTAAATTACGAGCCATATTTCACTTCCTTCGTTTCATATAAGTTATACACTAATATTTTTGCATTGTCAATAATTACCTCTATTATTAATATACTATATTTTTACTAAAATTCCTTTATTTAAATGTTTTTCCACATTTACTTCCCCATACATCTATTAAATCAGAATTTTTATATATTTTCAAAATTTCACAGTTATTAGCACACCCATTACATTCTATTCCCTTAGTTTTAAAATCTATGTTTTGTATATCTAATGAATAACTAGTTTGATTACTATTTCTTTTAGAAAGAATAGCAATACCTAAAGCTCCCATTAAATGACTATTTTCATCAACTATTATTTTTTCTCCCAATATTTCTTCAAAATATTTAAGTACTCCTTTATTTTTACTTACACCACCTTGAAATACAATTGGACCTTTGATTTTTTTACCCTTACCAACGTTATTTAAATAGTTTAATACAACAGATCTACATAATCCTGCGATTATATCTCCTTTTGCATACCCAACTTGTGCTTTATGAACTAAATCAGATTCAGCGAATACAGTGCATCTAGCAGCTATTTTAACAGGATTATTTGATTTTAGTGCAAGGTCACTAAATTCTCTAACTTCAATTCCTAGTCTTTTCGCTTGACTAGATAAAAATGAACCTGTTCCAGCAGCACATAAAGTATTCATAGCATAATCAACAATTATTCCATTTTCAATTAAAATTATTTTAGAATCTTGACCACCTATTTCTAAAATGGTTTTAGTGTTAGGATATTTTTCCAAAGTTCCTATAGCATGCGCTGTTATTTCATTTTTAACAACATTCGCATTAAGTAATAAACCAATTAGTTTTCTAGCACTTCCCGTAGTGCCAATTCCTTTTATTTTTAAATTTTTAGGCATTTTAGATTTTAAAATATTAATTAATTTAGTCACAGCACTTATTGGATTACCTTCTGTCCATATATATTCTGATACTAATATATCATTATTATCATCTATAATTACACCTTTAGTAGAAATTGATCCTATATCAATACCTAAATATCCACTCAATTTTTTCTCCTCATTTCTAACATATCATAAAAAGCTTCTAATCTTGTTTTAAGCCCTACTTCCGATGTATTTGCATCAAAACTAAAGAAAATTATAGGTACTTTATATTCTTTACAAATACGATTAATTATAAGCATAGCAGCTATTTCCGGAGTACAAAAAGATGATTTAATATGAATAATACCATCATAACCTTCTTCACATAATATTCTAGTTCTACAAATATTATCAGAAGCATCAGCTCCCATCTTATATTTTATATCCTCGCTATTTTTAAGCAGTTTTTTAACTTCTTTTTTCTTTTTAAAAAGAAGATAATCTACATTTGTAAATCTAGTTATTTCTATTTGATTTTTAGCTAATTCATATTCTAAATTATAATTAGCAAATGGTTCCATAATAGTATATAATTCCCCTATAATAGCTATTTTCATAGGGTTTTTAGGTTTATTTATTGGAAGTTTTTTAAACATTTTTAAATACTTTTTATACTTTTTTCTTAAATCAAAATATCCTCTTGTTTTTGAAAAACTTTTAAGTAATTTCTTCTTTAGATTAATAAAACTATTTTTATTTACTTCAAAACCAATATTTTTTCTAATATAATCATCTATATTATCCATATATTCTACCATTTTTTTAGTAATTACAAGATAATACAAGCTTTTAATGATATTAATTTTACTAATCTTTTTTAATTCTTTATATATTTTAATAGGATCGGTATAGCCTGCAGTTACTAAATTAATTAAAACAATATCATAATCTAAATCTTTTAAAATTTGATTTTGAAGTTCACTATAATAACCATATCTACATCCTCCACCTGCTTGAATTAATACATTCGCACCTTTTTCTATACTTTCTATCATAGTTCCTAAAGTATATTTAAAAGGTGTACAAACAAAATCTGGACTATATTTGCTCCCCATTTCAATAGTTCTAGATGTTATTTTAGGAGCATCCACAATTTCTAAATCAGTAATATGTTTAAATAAGTATTTAACAGGAACAGCATAATCAGCCATTTGAGGGAAAGCTATTTTATACTTTTTGTTCAAGAATATCAATAAAACTTTCTAATCTAGTTTCTATTCCTGTTAAAGAATTTAAATCATCAATTATAATATTTAAACATGGTTTTTTGATTTTTCTTATTACTAATTCATTTACTAAAGAATCTGGTCCGCATGGAAAAGAAGATAAAAAAATTATTCCATCCACTTTATCATAAACACTAACTAAAGATCCTATATTTTCTTTATTATAATACCAGTAAAGATTAGGCCAATATTTATAACTTAATTCTTTAATTTTATTACTTTCAAAATGGTTTGAATAAATAACATTGATGTTATTGCGTTCTAAAAACTTAATAACCGTTTCTCCTATGTATTTATCATGAGTATTGTAGGCATGAGCTACCAATAAAATCTTTAAGCCATTTTTATATAATTTATTTTTATTAATAGTAATTAAGTTTTTATTGTGTTTTTTAGTTTTAATTAAAGCACTATTGTGTGCTTCTTTCAATTTTGAAATAGAAATACCAAATTTTTTCCCTATTTTTTTTAATTCGTTATACATATTTTGATTGTTTAAATAATTAAGATTAATATCTAAAATATTTACGTCAAATAAATTATTAACCAAATCAGGAAGAGCTAAAAAATTAGTACAAGTTTGATCATATCTACCATAATTATCAATTCTCATAATTAACACATAATCGCATTTTTCTTTTAAGTAAGCTATATGGCCTAAAAATATTTTTAGTGACATACACATCTCATCATTCGCATAATTAATACCTTCATCAATAATTATTCTATTTGTCTCAGGACTTACTACTAGTTCAAAATTTAAATACTCAAAAAAGTTTTTCAAAAAATAACCATCATAATAATAAAATAAACCTCTAGGAATGCCAATCTTTATCTTGTCCACTTTATCACCTATATAAATATATTTTGTGTTTTTAAAAATATGTATAATTATTTTTGTGATAAATAAGAATATTAATTATAGTAAACTTATGTATAATTTTGTTTATTTTTAGTAAAAACATAGTATTTGCTTTAATATTATGATATAATAATATAATTTCTAAAGGAGCTGAAATGTATGTATATTAAAGAGTTAACAAACGAAGAATTTAATAGTTTTTCAAATTCATTTAAAGATAAATCAATATATCAAACAAGTGAATATGCAGAAATAATGAAAAAACAAGAATATCATACTATCCTTGTAGGGTTAATGGATGATACTAAAATTCTAGCAGCTTCTTTAATCTTAGTAGAAAGAAGAAATAATTTTAAATATGCATATGCACCAAGAGGATTTTTATTAGATTATTCTAACTATCATTTATTAGAAGCTTTTACTTTTGAATTAAAAAAATTCTTAGGTAAAATGGACATTGTAGCTATTAAATTAAGCCCTATGATTATAAAAAACATTTATAATAGTAAAGGTGAACTTATAGAAGAAAATAGTAATTTTAATTCTATTTATGAAAATTTAAAAGGTTTAGATTATTATCATTATGGCTATAACAACTTTTTTGAAAGTCATAAACCTCGTTATGAAGGTATATTAGATATTAAGAAAAATTATTTACTTCTATTTAGAAATATAAAAAAAGAATTTAGGACAAAAATAAGAAGCGCTGAGAAAAAAGGCATAAGTATTATTCAAGGAAATAAAGAAGAATTAAATTATTTAATCAAACAAGTAAACAAAAAATATCCACGTAATGAAAATTATTTTTACGATACTTATGATGCTTTTAGTACTAGAAATATGATTGATTACTATTATGCTAAATTAGATACTAAAACTTATCTAGAAGTGAGTAAAAAACAATTTGAACAAGCTGAAGCTAATAATAACAAAATTAATAACGAAGTTATTAAAAATGCTGGTAAAAACTCATCTAAATTACTTTCTAAGAAAATAGATTCTGACAATTTACTTTCAGTATCTAGAACCCAATTAGTTAAAGCTACTAATTTACTTAGAGACTTACCAGAAGGTGTTGTTATTGCCACTTCTTTAGTAATTAGACATCAAGATCAAGTATTTATGTTTATGGATGGATTTGATAGTGAATTTAAGTCTATAAACGCTAAGCACTTATTAATGTGGAAATTAATAGAAAAATATTCTAGATTAGGATTTACTAAATTTAATTTGGGTGGAATGACTAATATTCAAGTAAAACACAAAAAATATGATGGATTAAATGAATTTAAGCAAAACTTTAATTCTAATATTATTGAATATATTGGAGATTTAGAATTAATAACAAATAATACTTTGTACTTTATGTATAAAAAATCATTACAAATAAAAAGAATACTTAATAAATAGTATTCTTTTTTGGTTATTATTTTGAAATTTCTATTACTGGGCGCACACCAAAACCACTGTTATAATCTACAGCATAATCAAAGGTAATAAAACCTCCACCATATATAAACCAAGTGAGACCAGAATATTCTGCATTGCCAGAACTTGTCCAATATCCATAAGGAACTACTAATTCATCAAATGAATTTAAATTATCATATAACCAGCTGTTTGTTCCTGTTTCATTTAAAGTATCCACCTCAGTTTTTGTAATCATTCTAGCCCTAACACCAATTCTTTGAAGATCACTATATTGTCCTTGATCATCTGTCAATGTATAATCCTTTGCTTCTATGTTTGTCCAACTACTTGTTTGAGTTTCCAAATAATTTATAGCGGTTATTGGACCATACACATTCCTATTTTGAAAAGTATCCCAATCATTTTGACCTCCACCAGCTTCTAAAAATTGTTCATTATTTATCCAAGCTACCGTATTACCAATATTTCTATCCATGATTAATGTTACAGTATTGTCTGCATCACTTACTACATAGAAGTTTTGTATATTATTAGGTACTACTTCTATTGCAAATTTTGTACCTGGTGTACACGTTGTTCCTGCTACTGCACATACATTTACACTACTTACAAAGTCATTTGTTCTTGCTAATTCACTTATTGTTTTTGCTGGTTCTGCTGGTAATACACAGTTTTCTACATCTACTTCTGGATCAATTTGACTATCATCATATCCTTTTGTTATACACATTGAGCCATTTGATATCGCTAATGCTACTTTTCCATCTGTTGTTATCTTCATACTTCCACTTGTTGGCATACTTCCTTTTACATTTAATCCTTCTGGTACTTTTCCATCTTCTGTAAATGTAAATTCTTTATCACTTGTCATTCCATTTTCTAATAAGGCTTGTGCATAATACATCTCTCCTGCACTTATTAGTCCGTATGAAGTATCTTCAAATGCACTTTTTCTTGCACTTGTTATTATATTCATTATTACTGGTACTGCAATTAGGGCTATTATTGCTAGTATTACTATTACTGCTAGTAATTCGATTAAGGTAAACCCTTTTTGGTTTAGTTTCATATACTCACTCCTACTTTCATGAGTTTATTATACATTCCTTTTCTTTTTAATACGGAATTATAACATAAATCAAACAAAAAAAGATTAAAGCATAAACTTTAATCTTTTAATTATTCATCAATTATTTAATAATTTCTGAAATATTACCTGAACCAACTGTTCTACCGCCTTCACGAATAGAGAACTTAGTTCCGTTTTCAATAGCGATTGGAGCAATTAATTCAACTGTCATTTCAACATTATCCCCAGGCATTACCATTTCAACACCTTCTGGTAATTCAATAACACCAGTAACGTCTGTTGTTCTGAAATAGAATTGTGGACGGTAATTTGAGAAGAATGGAGTATGACGTCCACCTTCTTCTTTGCTAAGTACATAAACTTGAGCTTTGAATTTAGTATGTGGAGTAACAGTTCCAGGTTTTGCTAATACTTGACCACGTTCTACATCTTCACGAGAAATACCACGTAATAAGATACCAGCATTATCTCCTGATTCTGCATAATCTAATTGTTTACGGAACATTTCAATTCCTGTAACAACTGATTTTTTAGTTTCTTTTAAACCAACGATTTCAACTTCATCATTAAGTTTTAATTGTCCTCTTTCAACACGTCCTGTAACAACTGTTCCACGACCTGTGATTGTAAAAACGTCTTCAATTGGCATTAAGAATGGTTTATCTGTATCACGAGGTGGAGTTTGAATCCAGCTATCAACAGCGTCCATTAACTCAACGATTGCTTCTTCGTATTTAGCATCTCCTTCAAGAGCTTTTAAAGCAGAACCACGAATGATTGGAGTATCATCTCCTTCAAATCCGTATTCGCTTAAAATTTCGCGAATTTCCATTTCAACTAAATCTAATAATTCTTCATCGTCAACCATATCACATTTGTTCATGAATACAACCATACGAGGTACCCCAACTTGACGTGATAATAAGATATGTTCACGAGTTTGTGCCATAACACCATCTGTAGCAGCAATAACTAAGATTGCTCCATCCATTTGAGCAGCACCAGTGATCATGTTTTTAACATAGTCAGCATGTCCAGGACAGTCTACGTGAGCGTAGTGTCTATTATCTGTTTGATATTCAACGTGTGAAGTATTAATAGTAATACCACGTTCTCTTTCTTCTGGAGCTTTGTCAATGTTAGCATAATCTACGAAATCTGCATAACCTTTTTTAGATAGAACATTAGTAATAGCAGCTGTTAAAGTTGTTTTACCATGGTCTACGTGTCCAATTGTACCAATGTTAACATGTGGTTTTGAACGATCAAATTTTGCTTTTGCCATTAAATTTCCTCCTTTTTTTACTTACATATTATATTTTATAATATTGGCATTATTTTTTCAAGTGGTTTTGTTAATTTCCACCATTTTTTTTGATAATATCTTCTGCGATATTTCTTGGAACTTCTTCATAATGGTCAAATACCATTGTGAAGTTACCACGTCCTTGTGTATTAGAACGAAGTGAAGTTGCGTACCCAAACATTTCAGCAAGTGGTACCATTGCATCAATTGCTAGAGCATTTCCTCTTGATTCTTGACCAAGTGGACGACCTCTACGAGATGTAATGTCTCCCATAACATTTCCTAAATATTCATCAGGTACGATAACTTGAACTTTCATAATTGGTTCAAGTAATACTGGTTTACATTTGTTTTTAGCTTCTTTTAAAGCCATACTAGCTGCTATTTTGAAAGCCATTTCAGATGAGTCAACATCATGGTAAGAACCATCAAATAATGTTGCTTTAACATCAATCATTGGATAACCAGCTAAAACACCAGTTTTCATAGCATCTTGTAAACCTTTATCAGTTACTGGAATATATTCTCTAGGAACTACCCCACCAACGATAGCATCAACGAATTCATAACCTTTATCAGTGTTTGGTTCAAATTTAACCCAAACGTGTCCATATTGTCCACGACCACCAGATTGTTTAATATACTTACCTTCACAATCACCAGCTTGAGTTAATGTTTCACGGTAAGAAACTTGTGGTTGACCAATATTAGCTTCTACATTGAATTCTCTTTTCATTCTATCAACGATGATATCTAAGTGAAGTTCACCCATACCAGCGATAATAGTTTGACCTGTTTCATGATTTGTACTTGCTCTAAATGTTGGATCTTCTTCAGCTAATTTTTGTAAAGCTATACCCATTTTATCTTGATCTGCTTTTGATTTTGGTTCAACAGCAAGTTCAATAACTGGTTCTGGAAATTCCATGCTTTCTAGAATACAAGCACTTTTTTCATCACATAATGTATCTCCTGTTGTTGTATTTTTAAGTCCTACTGCTGCTGCTATATCTCCTGTATATACATCAGAAATTTCTGTACGGTTATTAGCATGCATTAATAAGATACGACCAATTCTTTCTTTACTATCTTTTGTAGCATTAAGTACATAAGAACCACTTGATAAATGTCCAGAATAAACTCTGAAGAATGTTAATTTACCAACAAATGGGTCTGTCATAACTTTAAATGCTAAAGCACTAAATGGTTCATTATCAGAAGGTTTTCTTTCAATTTCTTCTCCTCTCATATCTACACCTTTAATAGCTTCGATATCAAGTGGAGATGGTAAATAATCGATTACTGCATCTAATAATAATTTAACACCAGTGTTTCCTAAAGCAGTACCACATAATACTGGGAAGAATTCAACTGCTAAAGTACCCTTACGAATTGCACGTTTGATTAATTCTACAGATACTTCTTCTCCTTCTAAGTATTTGTTCATAAGTTCATCATCAAATTCTGCTACTGCTTCAATTAATTCAGTACGTTTTTCTTCAACTAAATCTACCATGTCAGCTGGAATATCAATAACTTTAGGATTTTCTTCTGGTTTTCTATCATATTGATAAGCTGTTTTAGTAACTAAGTCAATAATACCATTAAATTCATTTTCAGCTCCAATAGGCCATTCAATAGGTTTAGCATTAACACCTAAACGACTATCAATAGTACCTAAACTGTATTCAAAGTTGGCCCCCATTTTATCCATTTTATTACAGAAAATCATACGAGGAACTTTAAATTCAGTTGCTTGACGCCAAACTGTTTCTGTTTGTGGTTCTACACCAGCTTGTGAGTCTAATAGCGCTACTGCACCATCTAATACGCGTAGTGATCTAGATACTTCAACTGTAAAGTCTACGTGCCCTGGAGTATCAATAATATTTAATCTATGACCTTTCCAGAAAGCTGTAGTAGCTGCTGAAGTAATAGTTATACCACGTTCTTGTTCTTGAGCCATCCAGTCCATTTGTGAAGCACCATCATGAGTTTCACCAATTTTATGGATTTTTCCTGTATGGAATAATACACGTTCAGTACAAGTAGTTTTACCTGCATCAATATGTGCCATAATTCCAAAATTACGAATTTTGTCTAAACTATATTCACGAGCCATAATTTTTTTCCTTTCCTATATTTTACCAACGATAATGAGCGAATGCTTTATTAGCTTCTGCCATACGATGAGTATCTTCACGTTTTTTAACAGATCCTCCAACACCATTAGCAGCATCAATAATTTCATTTGCTAAGTTTTCAGCCATTGAATGACCACCACGTAAACGAGAATATTGAACTAACCAACGAAGTGCTAAAGCTTGACTTCTATCTGCTCTTACTTCAACTGGTACTTGATAATTAGCACCACCAACACGACGAGACTTAACTTCTAGTGCTGGTTTAATGTTTTCCATAGCTTTTTCATAAACTTCCATTGGTTCTTGACCAGTTTTTTCTTTAATCATATCGAAAGCATTATAAAGAATAGTTTGAGCTGTTCCTTTTTTACCATCTTTCATAATTTGGTTAATTAATTTAGTAACCAATTTTGAATTATATATTGGATCTGCTAAAACATCTCTTTTAGTTGCACGTCTTTTACGCATAATAATCCTCCCTTCAAACTATATTTTGTTTATATTTTTTATTAAGTTTTTATTTAGGTTTTTTTGAACCGTATTTAGAACGGCCTTGACGACGTTTATCTACACCAGCAGTATCCATAGTACCACGAATAATGTGATAACGAACCCCGATTAAGTCCTTAACACGTCCACCACGAATTAAAACAACACTATGTTCTTGTAAGTTATGTCCTTCTCCAGGAATATAAGCTGTAACTTCAGTTCCATTTGAAAGTCTAACACGAGCATATTTACGTAATGCTGAGTTTGGTTTCTTTGGTGCCATTGTTCCAACACGAGTACAAACACCACGTTTTTGTGGAGAATTTTGTTTTGTTTGTTTCTTTTCTTTGCTGTTATATCCAACTCCTAAAACTGGAGATTTACTCTTTCTAACTTTAGATCCACGACCTTTTCTTACTAATTGATTAATAGTTGGCATGTTTCTCCTCCTTTCTTCGCACACACCCAGGTGTTTCAATTTGACTTTAAGTAAAGATTTACCGAAGTAAATCTGCTTTTTAAGTGCAACAATATATTAACACTTATATACTTAAATTGTCAACGTTTTTTTATACTTTTTTTAAGTTTATCCATCAAATCTAGCTGTATAACCTTCTGAAGTATAATTTGAACCACATTTCATATAAGATTCATATTTAGTTTCTTTATTTATTTTTATAACTTTAACGTATCCACTACATTCAATAGAAGAATCTTTAACATCATATAAAGTATCCATTAATTTTTCATTTTGTAAAGAACTTACACGAATATATAAAGGATCATTTTCTTCTAACTCATTATTATAAAATTTTTTAATATATTTTTTTGAAGCATTAATCATTTGTAGTTCCATACTATTATATGTACGAGACTCATCTATTTGACTACCACCTTTATTATTTGTTTTTACAAGTCCAAAAAAACCAGTAGAAATGAGAATAACAACAATTAACAAAGCTCCAACTAATACTGCACATAAAGCAATCATGACCCTAAGGCCCCAACCACCATTATTCATAAAACCCACCTCTAAAATAAATTAATTTCTTTTATATCATCTTTAAAACGATATAGTTTTGCTGGTCTTCCATTAAATCCAACATTTTTTTCTAATGTGTCTTCTATTAAATCTAAACCAATAAATTTTTTACGGAAGTTTCTTCTATCTAATTCTCTACCAAGTATTTGTTCATATACGTGTTGTAATTCTGGTAAAGTAAAATCACTTGGAAATAAACTTTTTAAAACATTACTATTAACAATCTTTCTTTTTAAATAGTCAATATTTCTTGAAATTATACTTTCGTGATCATACCCTAATTTAGGAAGTTCATCTATTGAAAACCAAGCTGTTTCAAATTCTGGACGCTCTTCTCTTTTTATTTCAACACTTTTACTATCAACTAACCCTATAAAACTAGTAGCTATTACTCTACCATCTGGATCCCTATCAATATTACTAAATGTATAACACTGTTCAATATAAACACTTAATAAACCTGTTTTATCTAATACAGCATCTGTAATATTGTCTTCTAAAGTTTCATCATTACGAAGTATATTACCAGGTAATATCCAATAACCTTTATAAGGCTCTGTTTTCTTACGTAACAACAACACTTTTAATGCGCCTTTATCAATAGTAAAAATACTTATTAGAGTTTCTAGATAATTATTATAGTTTCTTCCTAAACTACTCATTATTTCATACACTCCTTTTTGCGTTTCTTATACGCAGAAGCCATTTTACTATAAAAAAAATCTTTTGTCAAATTATTTATTATATTTTTTGTTTTGTGTTATAATTATAATAGTGGAGGGAACTTATGAAAAAATATAATGTGAAATTTGCAGTGACACTAGCAATCATAGCTTTTGTTTTTATTGGTATTGGAATTTATTTTTTAGTTGAAAGTACTAAACAAAATAATAATAAAAATGAAGAAAGTACTGAAAAATATAAAAATGTTAAATTAGAAAGATGCAATGCCAAAACATGTGAATATGAAATTAACACTGATACTGTTTCTTTTAATTTAGTATATCAAAAAGAAACAAATAAAAATATATTAACTATTAATAATAAAGAAATACTAAATACAAAGGATGAGTTAATACAATTAATTGCTCTTAAAAATGTTATGGTATTAAAATATAAAAATGCCGATAACTATAAAATTAAAGCCTTTGATAAAGATGGTAATATTTATTTTGATTATCAATATTTAGATACTACTAACAAATTAAATATAACTAATCAAGAAATGGAATATAATGATGGTGCACTATTTATTTATACATCTAGATTAGTTGATAATAATTTGATAGATGGTAATCATTATATTGATTTATGTAACGAAGAAGTGAAAAACACTTATAATAAAGAAATAGTTAGTGGCCAATATATAATTAAATATGAAAACAATCAATTTTCCAAACCAAGTTTGATGTCTAAAAAAAATCTAGAGGAAGAATTTATAAAGTGCAACTAAAAAAAGATATGTAGAAACATCATAAAGTTTTTACATATCTTTTCTTTTTATCTTTTTTTATCATTTAAAGCGTTTATTCTTGCTTCTATTCTTTTTAATTCTCTATCTATAGCTATATTAGTTATCACTAGTCTTTTAAATTCATCATCTTCAAACGATAATTGTCTATTAAAAATTTTAGTTAGAATTTCTTGAATTTTAGACTGTATCATATCATTTATTTTTTTATTATCGCGTTCAGTAATTAGTTCTTTAGGATATGAACTATAACTTTGTCTACTTATTCCTTGGCCTGACATATGAACATTAGTTATGAAATCACTAGATAGTTTAACACCAATATATTCTTTTTTTATATAATCTGTAACACATGAAGTTTGTGGAATATAGATAAAAGAAAATAACTCTAATTTTACATCTTCACCCATATTTAAATCATTAAAATTAATATTTTCATCACCATTAACTAAACTATAACTAATTTGAAATGGTGGTTCTAATTCTTTAAACTTGGTATTTGCATACTTCCAAAAATCATTAAATAAAAGTTCACGTTTTTTTAAAATTATTTCACGTTCTTGAGCTAATCTATTAGCCATTTCTTTTATATTTTCATCCACTAAACTCATATGTTCACTTCCCTTTATTAACTAAAAATATTATATATCTTTTATTAAGTTTTAACAAGAATAAATTAAAAAATTATACTTAATGTATAACTTTTTATTTCTTTTTAATTATAAAATAACGGCATTCATAAGCGCAATATTTTTTTATGTAATCATCAATTTTATTATAATTGTTATTATTATTACATTTTGGATTTTCTTGATTAAAAAATCCTTTTAGTCTTAATTTGCCATAAGCCCAATCTCCCAAAATATAATCGTAAATATCAAAAAAATCAGTTTCCTTACATTTTTCTATTATTGAATCTATTTCAAAACCATTTTTATAATCTTTAATTAATTCATAAGTATTATTATTTATTTCTATCTTCTTCATTATCAATATTCCTTCTTAAAAGCAGAGGCTATTTCCTCATATTTTGTAATACTTGAACTTGCATTCCAAGTAATATAACCTCCAGTTAATCCATTTTCGTATAATCCTCTTATTTGTTCAGATATTTTATTTGCATCATATGTTATATATGGTGCTCTAATCGCGTTATAAGCTTGTATCCATGTTCTAACTTTAGCTGGAGTTGGTATTTCACTTTGGCGTGTAACAACAGTAGCGCCCCAAGCTTTCATAAGTTTATAAGGTTCTGTCCATACAGGTACACTTGAACCATATGCATAAGTATCAAAATGATCCGGATAAGGCATAGCGCTTATTACATCTACGACATTAGATATTGCCCCCCAATATTGACCATATGCCGTAACATAACTATTAGCAGATTCTCCAAATACGTCTACTGATACATAGGCATTTTCTTTATGTATTTCATCTGTCGCATACATTAAAAACGCTTGAATAGCCTGAGCTTTACTTTCATTATATGTATTTTTCATATCTACTAAACCTTGATCTTCTATCGTTTTAGTCTTATCAGGAAAACGCGTGTAATCAAATTGAATTTCATTAAATCCCATTTCTTTTACTGCTTCTATAGCAAGCTTAACATTAAATTCCCAAACATCTCTAGAAAAAGCACTAGGCCAATATGAACCATTATGACTATATGGTTTACCAGTAGATTTACTAGTTATAGCACAATCTGGATTATCTTGAACATAATAACTATCTTTAAAAACAGTTATTCTGCCAATTACATAAAATCCTTCATCTTTTATTTTTTTTATTGCTTTTTTATAAGTATCTAAAGAATTAATAGCTCTTTCATAATTAGTCGGAGAAAGTTCTTTCATTATAAGTGATGCATATCCAGGAGCTGTATTATCTTTAATATCAACTACAAAAGCATTAATATTATTATTTTTAGCAAGTTTGATATAAGCATCTAAGTTACCTAAAACTCCAGAATTTAAATATAAAGTTCTAGTTTCTTCTGGCATCTCATTATTTTTAAATTTTGGTTTTGCAACAGGATAATAATCTAAATCATTGCCTGCTCCACCACCTAAAACATTTTTCCTAGAAGCATGCACTTGATAAGTATTAGCCTCATCATAATTTTTTTTAGCTTCTTCTAAATTATTAACTAAATATTTACCATATATAAATCCTATTATGTCTTCTTTTTTTATTTTATACATATTAACAGAACCATCTTCATTTATTTTATCAAAACCTACTACTTTTAAAGTATCTCCTTTTTTGGCAACCGACAAAATATCACTACTTTTTTTATTTTTGTAAATAGTTGAATGTGTTCTAACAAACATTTCTTCTTCTTGAACACTTTGTTCATATTCGGAAGTAAGATTTTCTTCTTTGATTAAATATTCTTTTTTATTATATTTTATTTTTTTATAAATATCGTCACTATCTTCTTTTTTTATATCAGCACTATAAGATATAACCTTAGTACCTCTTACAATTTCAATATCTTTTTTAAATTCACTATTATATACTTGGACTTTTTGACTAGAAGAAGCAATATACGCTAAAGCTTGTCCGTTTATAAGTTTTCCACCAACAAATTTAAAAAAAGAAATAATTAAATAAAAAACTAAAAAAACAACTAATAAAAATGTAATCAAACGACCTATTTTTAAACGTTTTTTCTTGCGTTTTGCCATATCTAATACACCTCTATTATTAGTATAGCATATTTTGTTTTTTTATTCTACGGGAAGAGTAAAGAGTTCAGAATTTGTTTCAAAACCATTAAAATAATAATCTGGCACAACACCTTGAATTATCTTTAAAGCAATAGGAATGGTAACTTCTACTGAAGTATTTCTAGAAGCTATTGGAAGGATTACTTTTTGGTTTAGTTTTAAACTTATTTTAGCATCTATTAAAGCATTATTAATACCATAATTACTAACGCTTGTTACTACATTCGCAATTATATCCCCAATTAAACTAAAACGAACTGGGATTTTAGGTCCTAAGTTCGCTAAAATAGCGTTATTAAAAACAATTCCTGCTGGAACCTTATAAAAAATTCCTTCTCTTAAATTATCGGGATCATAATTTATTAAAGTATTTTCACCAAGCTCTAGTTTATCAATTTCACCATCTTCTAAATATTTCAAATTAGTTTGAACAGCTGTTGTTGCTTTTAACAGTAATTGATTAACTAAAACAGGATTAAAATCAATTGTTCTTATCTCACCATCATCTGATTTTGTAATTATAAATAAATTTTCAACGGTGAGTTCTTTAGCAACTTCCTGATTAATTGCTTTACTAACAATAATGCTAGCCAGTTTTTTTGATTCTATTTCAGCATAATCTAAAAGTAAAGGAGTTACTCTTTTATTAATAAAACGAAATATGAAAAAAACACCCAACATAAGAAAAATAATAATGACAATTATAACATTGGCTTTATTAAGTCTACGATTAAATGTTATTTTTCTTTTTAAGCGTATTTTTCTTCGCATATTATCACCTGATTAATTATATGATTTTAATTTTAATAATAATGAAAAAAGATATTAAAATATCACTTTAACATCTTTTTATTTATTTATTTTTTTTAAATAATCAATGGCACTAAGTGCAGCTATTGTTCCATCATTCATAGCAGTGGTTAGTTGTCTTATATTTTTATGAATACAATCCCCGGCAGCAAAAATACCATCTTCGCTGGTTGCACAGTGTTCATTAACTAAAACATAATTACGTTCATCTAAATTTATAAGTTCTTTAACACAATCTATATCAGGATCCTGTCCAATTGATAAAAATATGCCTTTAACATCAATTTGTCTTTCATCATTTATAACTAGACCTTCAAGTGTTTCATCACCTAAATATTTTGTGACTTTAGCATTATAAATAATTTCTACGTTATTTTTATTTTTTAATTCTTTTTTTAATGCTTCTTCACAAGTTAAATAATCTAGATTTTGAATAACATACACTTTATTACACATATCAGCTAAAGAAATAGCATTAATAATAGCACTATTTCCTCCACCTATTACAGCTACATCTTCGCCCCTATAAAAAGCACCATCACATACAACACAAAATGAAACCCCATTACCTATGTAATCTTCTTCATTTTCTATTTTTAAAGTACGATATTTAGATCCAAGCGCTAAGATAACTGAGTAACCTTCATACACATTTATTTCCCCAATTACTTTTTTGATTTCACCATTTTTTATTTCAATAGCTTTATCAAATTCAATTACGCCACCAAGTTCTTCTACTTGTTCGTATAAATTATCTACTAATTCATTACCACTTATTTGCTTAAATCCTGGGTAATTTTCTACTAAAGGTGAGGAAGCAATTTTTCCACCAATTGCTTCACCTTCTAAAATTAAAACTTTCTTATTTGCTCTTAAGGCATAAATTGCAGCTGTCATCCCAGCAGGACCACAACCAACAATAATTATGTCATATATCATTTTAAATCTCCAATAAATTTTCTTATATTAGAAACATTTGCGATTTTTTCAATATTACCATCTTTTACAACAACTAATGTTGGCGCTTGTTTTATTCCATATTTATTAGTTAATTCAATATCAACTTCAGCATTAACTTTTTTATATTTTATTTTTGCTTCGTCTAAAAACTTTTGAGCCATTTTACAATTAGGACAAGTAGTACGTCCAAATAGAATTATCACATCTTTTTCTTCACTTTTACTACTTGTTTCACAAACGCAATCTTTAGACTTTTTTTCTTTTAATGAAGAGTTTTTAATATCATATAATTTTCTATGTTTATATTCTTCAGTTTTTCCAGCATTCCAGTTTTTAACAGGTCTATAATATCCCGTAATGCGACTATAAATTTCTGTTTCTTGACCACAAGTAGGACAAGCAGTTACTTCACCATTAATATATCCATGTTTACTACATACTGAATAAGTTGGCGATAAAGTATAGTAAGGTAATTTATAGTTTTCTGCAATTTTACGAATTAAATTAGCAGCAGATTTCCAATCAGTTAATCTTTCTCCTAAGAATGCATGGAATACTGTTCCAGATGTATAAAGAGTTTGTAATTCGTCTTGAATATCCAAAGCTTCAAAAATATCACTAGTATAACCAACTGGTAAATGAGAACTATTAGTATAGTATGGAGTTTCTGTTTCACATTCTGCTGCAGTTATAATATCTGGATATCTTTCTTTATCATGTTTAGCAAAACGATAAGTTGTACTTTCAGCAGGGGTAGCTTCTAAGTTATATAAATCCCCATATTCCTCTTGATAATCAGATAATTTATCTCTCATAAAATTAAGGACATCTTTAGCAAATCTTTGAGTTTTTTCATGAGTTAAATCTTCTTTTAACCATTTAGCATTAAGACCCACTTCATTCATTCCTATTAAACCAATTGTTGAAAAATGATTATTGAATGCTCCTAAATATCTTTTTGTATATGGATATAATCCTTCTTCTAGTAATTTAGTAATAACATTTCTTTTGATTTTTAAAGAACGAGCAGAAATATCCATCATTTTTTCTAATCTATTATAGAAATCTTGTTCGTTTTCTGATAAGTATGCAATTCTTGGTAAGTTAATTGTTACAACACCAATAGAGCCTGTACTTTCACCACTACCAAAGAAACCACCAGATTTTTTTCTAAGTTCTCTAAGATCTAGTCTTAAACGGCAGCACATACTACGAACATCACTAGGTTCCATATCACTATTGATATAATTTGAAAAATAAGGTGTACCATATTTTGCTGTCATTTCAAAAAGTAATTTATTATTTTCAGTTTCACTCCAATCAAAATCTCTTGTAATAGAGTATGTTGGAATTGGATATTGGAAACCACGTCCATTAGCATCTCCTTCAATCATAATTTCAATGAATGCTTTATTAATCATATCCATTTCTTTTTGACAATCTTTATATTTGAAGTCAACTTCTTTTCCACCAATAATGGCATTTAATTCAGCCAAATCATTTGGAACAACCCAGTCTAAAGTAATATTAGTAAATGGTGCTTGTGTTCCCCATCTACTTGGTGTATTTACTCCATATACAAAAGATTGAATACATTGTTTTACTTCATGAAAACTTAAATTTTCATTTTTAACAAAAGGTGCTAAATAAGTATCAAATGATGAGAAAGCTTGAGCTCCAGCCCATTCATTTTGCATAATACCTAAGAAGTTTACCATTTGATTACAAAGTGTTGAAAGATGTTTTGCAGGAGCTGAAGTGATTTTACCAGGAACTCCCCCAAGCCCTTCTTGAATTAATTGTTTTAAAGACCAACCAGCACAATACCCTGTAAGCATAGATAAGTCATGTAAATGAATATCTGCGCTTCTATGAGCATTAGCTATTTCTTCATCATAAACTTCACTTAACCAATAATTAGCTGTAATAGCACCTGAATTACTTAAGATTAATCCACCTACAGAATATGTAACAGTTGAATTTTCTTTAACACGCCAGTCAGTTACATTAACATAGCTATTAACAACATCTTTATAGTCTAGTACAGTAGATTTCATATTACGCATTTTTTCATGTAATTTACGATATAGGATATAAGCTTTCGCTACATCTGTATATCCTGCTTGAATTAAAACATTTTCTACACTATCTTGAATATCTTCAACACGAATAATACCTTTTTCTAACTTTGGTTCAAAATCAGCAGTAACTTTTAAAGACAAAAAGTCTATAACATTTTCATCATAATTTTTATCTTCAGCTTCAAAAGCTTTAACAATAGCCTCTTTTATTTTTTGAATATCAAAACTAACAATTTTACCTTCTCTTTTTCTTACTTTATACATTCTTCATCTCTCCATTTCTAACTTCTACCATTGGATATTTTTTAACCAATTCATTTTTGATATCATTCAATTCTTCCTCGCTAAATCCATGCAAACCTTTATTTAAAACATGATCACTTAATATGAAATTTTGCAAATAAAATTTGCTTTTACTACCTACTATTTTAGCTATTTCTAAAATATCTTTTTTTGTATGTAACTCTTTAACTATAGTTGTTCTAAATTCATAATCAACTTTGGCTTCTTTAAGAATTTCTATGCTTTTCATTATATTATCTATGTTTGTTTTTTTACCAATTGTTAAAGCATATTTGTTAAAACAATTTTTAACATCCATAGCAACATAATCCACTAACTTATCATTTATTAACTTATTTAGTAAATCAGGATTACTTCCATTAGTATCTAATTTAACAAGCATTCCTAATTCTTTAACTCTTTGAATAAAGTGCGTTATATCAGGTTGTAAAAGCGGCTCACCACCACTAATCACTATTCCATCTAACACTCCACTTCTTTTTTTTAGATATGCTAATACGTCTTCTTCACTTATAACACTTTCATTTTCATAAGCAATTAATAATGAATTATGACAATATTCACATCTAAAATTACAACCTTTTGTAAAAATAATACAAGCAACAAATCCAGGATAATCTAATAAAGTTAATTTTTGAAAACCATCAATTATCATTATTTCCTACACTTATTTCATAGTATGATAAATTATTTTTACAAAGTTCTAAACATTCCATTATTTTCTTAATATTGTTTTTCACTTTAAAGGCTGCTTTATATTGTGTTAAACTTTGTATTTTACTATATAATTTTATTTCTTCTAATCTATCTAACTTTAAATCTGAAACATATTTATTAAATGTAAAATAATCTTTCTTATCTAATAAATAATCTAAACCATAAACTGATTTATCAGTAGCTAGTAAAGATAATCTAGTTTTTTTAACATTATTTTCTGCTAAAACAAATTTTATCTTACATTCATTTGTAAACTGAATAATTTTACTATTCATCCATTCAACTATTTTCATAGCTGTTTTAACGTCATTACACTCAAAGTTTTCTTTTTCTTTTAATAAGCAAACGCAATCACAAAGTCCAACATAATCTATACATAAAACTCCATTTCTAAGAATCTTGCGAATTTTTTGTCCTTCTTCTAATTTATTTGTATCTAATAACATATTATCATTAAATAAATATTTATAATTTTCTTTACATTTATTAGCTTGAAGTTCAAATCTTTGCATCAATTGATTTTTAGCTAAATCCATAATATCTTCTAAATCTTTTAATAATTCTTTTAAATTTTTTCCTCTATTTTTAATACCTAATCTGGCTAAATTAATAGTAATAGATGTCAATAAAGTTTGTCCTTCTAAAAGAGCAATTCCACTACTTAGATAATGCACATTTTCATCTTTAGTAAACTTAATATTTTTGTATCCTGAAACTAAACTTGCTAAAGATAATATTATTTCTTTAGGTTCATTATCTTTCATTTGGTAAACAGTTGTTACATTATCCAAGCACTCTAATTCAGCTAATACTAGTAAATATTTTTCTAAAAATAAACTTTCTTCTTTACTAGAACCTGATCCTATAGTTATTAAAACTTTATTATTGTTTATTTTAGTATTAAAACTATTTAATTTTAATAACAATTTTTTTATACAATCAAACAAATTATTTTCTAATTCATTTAAAGTTGAATAATAAGTTTCTTCAAAAATAGAATTGACTTTAATATTTCTTATTACTACATCAAATATTTTAAAATCTAAATATATACAATCTAGTTCATTTATAATATTTTTTATTTTATTTACTTCTATATAATCCAGTAAACCAGTTAATTTAAAAGTACATACTAAATTTTTATAATATAATTTTTTAAATTCATTTAAAATAATTGACTTATATAACAGATTAATATTATTTATAATATGTTCGCCATATTGTTCTTGTTTAATTTGAAATAGTTTTTCTAAAATAATATCTGTAAACTCATTTAAAGATGTGCTTTTAGTTTCTGATAAATTTAAACTTGCTGAAGATGTTAAGGCTAAAGAATAAACATCTAAGGAAGGAATATAAATACTACCTTCATCATGAGCTCTTACATATTTAGAATCTATAAGGTAAGCTTGTGCAAACTCTTGTGACATAACACTTGCAAACTTATACATTAAGTCAATTGGGTGAGCATCATTACCATCTTCTATTGCAATGCCTATTTTTTCAATCGCTTTTACAAACTTATGATGTTGTTTAACATTGAAAGCATCACGAGAAGCACTTCTTTTTAAACGATAATCATTAAAAGCCTCATAAACATCTTTGAATTTTTGTTCTTTCAAAATTTCTTCAATAACATCTTGAATTTGTTCTACTTGTATTGTCTTTCGGTTTTGATATTCCTCATTAATTTTATATAATACAGCTTGATAAACTTTATTAACTTTTTTTTGATCATAATCTCCATAAACTTGGTCAAATGCTTTTTTTATTGCTACTGCAATCTTAGTTCCATCAAAATTAACACGTTGACCACTTCTTTTTACTACAATGATTTCTTCAAATACGTCACTCATATAATCACTACCTTAAAACGATTATATCAGATGCTGTATAATTTGACAATGTTTTTTTTTATTTTTTTTTGTTTTTTTGATTTTTGCATTTTTGTGTTTTTATATTTTTTTTACAAAAAAAACATTTTGATTACAAATAGTGAATTTATACGTTTTTCTTTTATAAACCAAAGGAATTTAAATCTTACAACCAGCCATAATTTACAATGTTTTTTTAATCATTTTATATATAGTCACATCATTTAGTAATGAATTCCTTAGATAATTATTTTAAATATATAATGAATTTATTATTTAAAAGCATAAAATGTTTATAATATCGCTAAAACGATAAATTAGAATTAAAATACAAAGAAAACTAATATAATTTATTATGAGAGAAATAGAAGAAAAATTAAAATTACTTGATATCCAAATTATTGGTTCAGTCTCTTTTATTGCAAGTATTATAATATCAATTATTCTAACCTATAATCAAAGACTATATACTTTAAAACAAAAAACTATCTTCAATAGAAAACAAACTTATATTATTAGTAATTTCAATAGAATATTGGTTTTAATAATAGTTACCTCGTTTCTTTATAATAGTTATGAACAAAAAAAACTTGCCGAAGAAAAAAATAGCAATGTAACACTAAATAATTTGGACATTGTTGCATCAAGTTTGTCTGTTGTAAGCGCTATTATTGTACTGTATATTACAGCAAAAGCCCCTGTTGAGGATGCATTAGATATTGAAAATCCAAACTTTTAAATATTATAGTTTATAAAAAAACATTGTAATTATATTAAAAAAAGTAATTTTTTACAAAAATAATCATTTATTTTTTTGAATATGTTAAGTTTTTGTCATATAAATTAGCGCAAAAACGATAATTAAAGAAATAATGTTTAAAAGCATTTATAATTTTTTAATTATTTCATAATATTAATTAGGGTGATATTATGAAAATAAAAAAATTAGCAATCAGTATTGCTATACCAGTAATTTCTGGGTTTATAGTTGGTTTAATATCTTCTAGTTATACCAATTATACAGAATTAAATCTTCCTAGTTTTGCTCCTCCTAGCATTTTATTTCCTATTGTTTGGACTATTTTATATACACTTATGGGAATATCCGCTTACTTAGTTGATGATACAAAATCTTATAACAAAAGAAAAGCTCTATCAATTTATAAAATACAACTTGTTATAAATTTATTATGGAGTATTATTTTCTTTGTATTTAATTTAAAAACTTTAGCATTTATATGGATTATTTTACTTATAATAGCTGTCGTTTCAATGATTAGAAACTTTTATAATATTTCTAAATTTGCAGGATTACTACAAATTCCATATTTATTATGGTTAATATTTGCTAGTATTTTAAACCTATCTATACTTTTCCTAAATTAAAAAAGTTATAAAAAGACCTAAATATAGGTTTTTTATAACTCTTTTTTTATATTTTCTAAATCTTTTTTATCTAAGATATTAAATCTAATACTATTTATTCCCATATTAAAATATTTTTCATAATCTTGATAATAGCGATATTTATAATTATAAATATGCATCAAATCATTTCTAATTATTATCGGATATAAATTACCAAAACGATCTTTTAAATAAGAATTTCCTTGAACATTAAAATACTTATTTAAATCAAATTTACTTACCATTACATCTTCATGAGCATAAACAATTAATTCTAAATTTGGTTTTTTATTATATCTTTTATAATAAGCATCAATTAACTCTTTTATCTGTTTATCGTTTAACTCATAAGATAAAGTAATTCTTTTAATTCCAAAACTATGCAAAAACGCTACTGAATAAGAATTAACTACATTTAAACTAAAGTCTGTCATAACACCTTTATAGTAATTAATACTACCTAACTCTCCTACTAATAAAGGCATATCATATTTTTGATATTCATTCATTACTCGTTCTAATTTTAAAACTTTTCTCTGATCATCAATTTTCTTATATGTATCAAAATCATTTATGTAAATAGTATCATACTTGTATGTTTTTATTAATTCATATTCTTCTAAATTATTAATTAATATATTATATTGTCTTTGAGATTTAAAATCAGGAAGAGATACACTATAATTTCTTTTTATATATTCTCTTTTCCACATTCTTTTTTTATTAAGTTGTTCTACCGCCTGTCTTCTTAATTCATTTAGTTCTTTTATAGAAAAAAATATATTTTCATCCATATTTATTTTTAAATCATTAAATGTATATATAGTAGAACCTAATTTATTTAATTGCTCATAAATTTTATTTTTAGATAATGGGGACGTTTTTGATTTTTCCACTTTATTACCAAAAATACAAACTTCATTCTTACCATCATTTATTATTAGTTCTGCCGGCTTATCAATATATAAATTAATAATACCAGATATTTCTACTTTTCTAGTTTCCAAAGTTAATCTATTTTCTATTTGTTTAGTCAATTCATAATCTGTTGTTTTTAATAGAATAGCGCCTTTTTCTATAACATCTTTAGTTTTAATTGTTATAATATCATTTTTATAGGCTTTATTTATTCTTTTTCCATTTTTAAACATACTAGTTAAAACTAAACCACTATCTTTTATGCCAATAAACCTAATACCATCATTAATACTTAAATCATCTGCTAATTTTACTACAACCTCATTATTTTTGGCTTCTATTACCTTCCCTATTTCAATACCTAAATGATTAGGACGGTAAGTATTAATTAAATTATTATTTTCTTCTTTAAAAAGAAATCCTTTAGTAAAAAGACGATTAAATATTTTTTTTAAATTTTGTAATTCCAACAAATCTATTTCTACTTTACCTTTTTCTAAATAACTATCAATTGCTTTTCTATATAGTGATGTAACTATATATACATAGCTAGGACTTTTCATTCTACCTTCTAATTTAAAACTATCTATACCCGCGTCAATTAATAAACCTATGTTTTCTAAGCTATTTAGGTCTTTTGTACTAAGTATATAGTTTTCTTTATTTAACTTTTGATTATTATTTATAAAATCATATTGCAATCTACATGATCCAGCACAACTTCCACGATTTCCACTTCTGCCGCCAATTAAACTACTCATTAGACATTGTCCAGAATAACTAATGCAAAGTGCTCCATGAACAAAAACTTCAACTTGAGCTTTTGTGTTTTTTCTTATGTTTTTTATAGTTTCAAAGTCAGTTTCTCGCGCGATAACATACCTGTTTACACCTAAAGTGTCAATGAGTTTTGCTCCTTCTAAATTGTGAATGTGCATTTGTGTTGAGGCATGTAGTTCAAAGTTAGGATATGTTTTTCTTATTAAATCTAACATTCCAATATCTTGAATAATTAATGCATCTACATTATTAATATATAAAAATTCAATAAAATCCATAAACTCATTAACTTCATTTTCATATATAATAGTATTTACTGTAACATAAACTTTAACACCATATAAATGCGCATAATTAACAGCTTCAACTAATTCTTCATTGTTAAAATTATGGGCAAAATTTCTTGCTCCAAACTTATATCCGCCTAAATATACAGCATCACATCCAGCCAAAATTGCAGCTTTCAAACACTGCATATTTCCAGCTGGTGATAATAATTCTGGCTTTTTCATAATACCACCTAATTAAATTCTATCAAAATGTTTAAACTAAATCCATACTTTTGACAAAAGAAAATACAGATGTTATAATTTGGTTAAATTAAGGAGGTTAGTTATGAACAATAATCTTATTTTTTCTACCATACCATTTATTATAGCCATTATAGTAATAGCAGTATTTATCTTTGTATTTTCTATGATGATTAGTCCAAAACTACGAGCAAAATTCATGAGTAGACAAATAAAATCTTTAAAATATATGACTGATTTTTCTAAAGAAGATTTAGAAAATATTAGTTCTAATCTAGGCGAAGTTTCTATAAACTCTACAAAAAATATATTAGATAAAAACGAAGACAAAATTAAAGATATTACAGAAAAAACTGCTGAAATGAGCAGTATCAAAATAGAAAAAATAGCAAGAGCTATTAAAAAAGGATTAACTGAAAATAATATTTTTTGCAAACACTGTGGAAGAAGTATCTCTACAGATTCAAAGTTTTGTAAATACTGTGGAAAAGAAGTCTAGATTGGACTTCTTTTAATATTCATTTAATAAAGTATCTAAAGTAACAATATTTAAATTTTTTGAACTTATATATTTAATAATAAGATCTAATTCTTTTATTAAAGCATTATTAATTTTAAATGAAATAATATTTCCTGCTTTTAAATTATTTTTTACATTAATTAAAGGATATTTATCAACCTCTATAGTTGGTGATATAGTATAATTTTTTTGTAAAGCACAATTGTCTAAATCTTTTTTGTTTTCTGTTTTATAGCAATAACTAATATTTTGATTACCAATCTTTTTAATAATAGTATCCATCCATATAAAAGAACTATCTTGATAATTTTTATTATAGCTTAAATTACCTACGTTATGTCCATCTTCTATTAACTCTATAACTTCTTCATTATTTTTTTCAAACCAATTTCCATCAACAAAAAAATTCGCTTTTATATTACGCTTATCAATTATATTTAAAACTTCTTCAATTTTACTTCTTTCACTTACTAAAAATATTAAACTAACTTCATTTTTTTTACTATTTCCACCTACTATATATTTGTCTAAATTATTTTTAAGTAATTCTTTAGGTTTTATATATTTATATTCAAAATAATCTTCATTAAAAACTCCCATTTTACGCATTTTTTGATAACTAGAATTAATATCTACTTCTTTACCACTAATGCCAGGAACAATTGTATTTTCACTAACTAAAGCTTCTACAACTTCACTATTATAACTAGGAGCTTGTTCTTTAATCTTAATCATAATATCATCTAATTCTTTAACAACACTAGTAGTTTTTTCAGTATAAAAAAAACTGAAACAAACTAACGTAAATAAACCTAAATATTCAAAAAACTTCTTCATTATATCACCTACTTAAATATATGAAGAAGTTTTATTTTTTAAACTTATTTTAAATTATAATTTAAATGTTTCAAATCCTCTAATACAAATTTCCCATCTTTTCTAATTAATACATCATCAAAATAAATTTCACCGCCACCAAATTCTTTATTTTGAATTAAAACCATATCCCAATGAATCGATGAATCATTACCATTATCAGCATCATCATAGCATTTACCAGGTGTAAAATGAATACTACCTATTATTTTTTCATCATACAAAATATCCCCCATAGGTTTAGTAATCATTGGATTAAGTCCTAATGAAAATTCCCCAACATATCTACTACCACTATCGGTATCAAAAATAGCATTTAAAGCTTCGTTATCACCATCACAAGTAGCTTTAATTATTTTACCATCTTTAAAAATTAAACTAACATTGCGGTAAACATTTCCTTGATAAGGGGATGGGGTATTATATGTAATTTTTCCATTAACACTATTTTTTACAGGTGCAGTATAAATCTCACCATCTGGAATATTACTTGTTCCACAACAAGGAACTATATTCATATTTTTAATACTAAAACTAATATCTGTATTAGGAGAAACAATACGTACTTTATTAGTTTTTTGCATTAATTCCTTTAACGGTTTTATATCTTGTTCCATACTTGAATAATCAAAATTCATAGATTTTATTGCATAATTTTTATATTCATCATATGGCATACCAATTTTATAAGCATCAATTAAAGATGGATAATTTAATAAAACCCATTTTCTTTTGTTAATTCTAATATCATCACTTTTAGATGTTTTTTCTCCTATTTCTTTTCTAATAGAAGTATTAATATGTTTTCCTTCATATTCATTTTCAGTATATCTAATACTTATAAAAACATCAAAATTATCTACTTCTTCTTTTTTATGTTTAGCAAGTTCATCAATTCTTTTGGAATTTGTAAGTTCCATAAGTAATGCATTTATCTCATTATCAACAATTCTGACAAAAGGAATTCCTTTAACCTTAACTATATCCCTAATCAAAGCTTTTATTAAAAACTTTGATTCTATACCATTTGTTATAATTAAAACTCTTTCCCCTTCTTTTACTTTTACGCTATAATTTACTATTGTATTACTTAATTTTAATAATTCATTTTCCACATTTCTCACCTTTTTTTCTTAATATCATAATATAATATGAAAGGAGGAATACTTATGTATCCTAACCAAATGTATTATTATAACCGACCTAATAGACCAAATCGCCCAAATTTCCCAAATAATCCTAATAATGATCGCATTGGTTTTTTAGGACCATTTCTTCTAGGAGGTATTACTGGAGGTTTATTGGCTCCAGCATTCTATCCAAGACCATATTATTATCAATATCCTCCATATTATTATGGGCCTTATTACAGGTAATATACATTTTGCAGTCGTAAGACTGTTTTTTTATTATCTTTTTAATACAAATATGGTAAAATTATATTAGGTGATTATATGAAAAACAACAAAAAGAAAAATGGAAAAAAATTTCTTTTAACTCTTTTAGCTTTATTAATAATCATATTCATAGTATTTTTATATGCGTTATTTATAGGTTCAAAAGGACTAAAAGTTAAAGAATATAAATTAGAAATAACAAATCTACCAAAAGAGTATCACGGTTTAAAAATAGCTCATATATCTGATATTCATTATGGAGAAACAATTAATAAAAATGAACTAAAAAATTTAAAAGATAAAGTTAACTCTCTAAAACCAGATATTATTGTATTTACCGGTGATATTTCAACTGATGGATTAAATAAAAAACAAATAGAAGAAGTTAGTAAAATAATGTCGGAAATGAAAGCTAGTATCGGAAAATACGCTATTAATGGTAATCATGATTATAAATTTAAAAAATGGGATATTTTAATAGATAATAGTGGCTTTACTAATTTAAATGACACATTTGAAATAATTTATAAAAATGAATCTCAACCTATTATGATTTCAGGGATAAGTACTAATCTATATGGAACTAAAAATATAAAAGATAAAATTGAACCGATTATGGATTATTTAAATAGTTTTGGTGAAAATAGTACCAATGAACCAGTTTATAGTATCTTACTTTTACACGAACCTGATTTCATTGAAGAAATTGATTATAATAAGTTTGATTTAGTATTATCAGGTCATTCTCATAATGGACAAGTAAGAATCCCTTTTATTGGTGCTCTTTATACTCCAGTGGGTGCTAAAAAATATTATGATGAGTATTATAAAATTGATAATACAGATTTATATATATCTAGTGGTGTAGGAACAACTTTATTAGGTGTTAGACTTTTTAATAAACCTTCATTTAATTTTTATAGAATTACAACAAAATAAAATGTGGCTTTTTCCACATTTTTTTAATAATTATAAAGTCCATTTAGCTTAGCTTCATTTTCTTTAGATAAATCATCTAAAATCCATTCTTCATCCACTTTAGTTAAAGTCAAATCTAAAGTATATTTCACTTTTTCTTTAGCTTCTTTTAATTTATCTAAACGATAATCAATAAATTTAGCCTCACTATATTCCCCATTTTCTAAAAATTCATTTAAGTTTTCTTCTTTATATGTTTCAGCTTCAGACATAGTTTTTGAATAATCAATCACTTCTATTTCAGCTGTCACAGTCGCACTAGCACCATCTATCTCTTCTTCTTTTATTTTATATGTCATTTTTTGATAATTTGTTTTAATAATATCACGATATTTATCACGTTGCTTAGAATTAAATAGAGTTTCTTCCGCGATAACATAGTCTAAACTGTCTAAAACATCAGAATCTAAAGTTTGATATTTATTTAAAAATGTCTCTACTTTTTTAATAGGAGTATTATCCATTTTTGTAAACGTATCACATCCGGTTAAACAAACTATTAAAGCTAATACACATAATATTTTTTTCATAATTCGCCTCCTATTTATAGTTTGACATATATACTTAATTTTATACCTTTTTAATTAATAGAAATTAATTTAAAAAAATTAGACATGACTTTTTCATATTTATCTATTTCTATTGCCTCTTTTAATTTATTAATAATTATGTCTATAGAACTTTGTTTTTCATTAAAACACTCAAAATATAGATATTTTAATTTATCTATTTCTTGATTTTTCTCAAGCTTATTTAAAGCATTTAACAAATAAAAGCTTTTTTCTTGTTGTTTTCTAGTTTTAAAATTATCGAATTCCCTAGGTTTTAGTAAAGTAAATTCAAACTTACTTTTATCACACCTGCCACATGCATCTATTACTTCTTCTTGCTCATCTATTAATAGTTTACTAATATGAGTGCTTTGACCATATTCATTAAATGTAAGCGCTAAAACATCTTGGCAATCACTAAATAATATTGCATATTTTATTTTTTCAGTGTTCCGACTAGTAAACTTTTCCGCTTTATTTTCAAATTTTTTTAAATCTTCTTTTGAACACTTTATATCAAAATTCATAAGTTTTGTTAATATTTCTGTATCTACTCTTACAAGTGGCATTTTTCTTATATGACTAACATCATCATTAATATTCCATTCAAAAAAATCATATAAATCATTATTAAAATTAACTAAAATATCATATATAAAATTCATCTTTTTCTCCTTCCGATATAAATATAGTTAAAAACATAAGTATTATTCCTAACACAAAATAAAGACATTCTAATTGTCTACTTATAAAATTCACATATTCTAAAAAATTATACCCGATTGTAAGTAAATTTAAATAACTTATTATATATACACTACCAATGACAGTTAATCCAAATCCTGTCAAAAACAAAAAAACTCTAACAAGCATATTATCCACCTATTAGAGTTTATTAATTTAATTTTTATAAAATTACATTCTATTTCATTCTTCAAAAAACTTATCTATTCTAGTATCTAAAACAACTGAAACACGGTAAAGCAAATCCAAAGAAATACCTTCTTTTCCTTGTGTTGATTCTAATCTTCTAATAAATTCATAAGATCTATCACAATCAAGTGCTAACTGTTCTTGAGTAATGTTAGCTTCAATTCTATATTTTCTAATATTTTTAGCAATTATACTTTTGATTTCAGGATTAAATTCAAAACTTCTTTTATATTTCATAAAACACCTACTTCTTATAATAAATCTATTTTCTCACAAATAGCTAACAAACAATGTAAAGTTGTACTTAACTATGAGTGCGTTTTATGATAAAATAAAAGTAAGAAAGGATTAATAAGATGCAAAGAAGTAATAATAATAAAGTATTCACTAAATTAAAAATTTTAAGGCAAGAAAATAATATAACTAGCAAGCAAATGGCAGAAAAACTAGGCATTAGTAAAGCCTTTTATTGCCAAATAGAAAATAGGACTAGAAGATTATCTTATAGCATGGCTATAAAAATTGCTAATATATTTAATTGTAAACCAGATAAAATATTTTATTCAGATTTTAAATAATCTAAAACATTCTAACTAATTTATGTCAATTCATAAAAAATTAGAATGTTTTTCATATAAAAATATACAAAAAAAATCGTCGGCTTTCCAACGACTTATAAACTAATATGGTGGAGAATAAGGGATTCGAACCCTTGACCTCCACGGTGCAAACGTGGCGCTCTAGCCAGCTGAGCTAATTCCCCATAAAAGATTGACTTTATTATATCATTTGCGTATTAAATAGTCAATCATAATTTTTAAATGGTCGGGAAAACAGGATTTGAACCTGCAACCCCTTGGTCCCAAACCAAGTGCACTACCAAGTTGTGCTATTTCCCGATATATAATGGTGCGCCTGTCAGGAGTCGAACCCGAAACCTTTTGATCCGTAGTCAAACGCTCTATCCAATTGAGCTACAAGCGCACATTATATTTGAAATTTCAAT